>JADLHH010000049.1 GCA_020848855.1 Anaerolineae bacterium
AGAACAGGTAGGCGTCGCCGTAGCGGTAGGTGATGTTCGCGTCCTCGCGGTTGTTCCACAGCACCAGCAGGTCGGGGTCGTGGGCGTCGTGGACGTGGTACACGCCCGCGTCGTAGAGCGTTTCGGCGAGCGCCTGCACCTGCGAGGCGGTCATGGGCAGCAGCAGCGGCGCGACCGCGTCCGGGTCATCCAGATGGGCGTCAAGCTCCTCGGCGAACCGGTTGCGCACGCCGATGTTCAGCCGGAACGCGCCCACCAGCCGCAGCAGCTTTTCGCGCCGCCGGTCGCGCCCGGCGATCAGGCTGTCGTCGGCGCTCTGGATCGTCACCTCCAGCGCCGACGCGCTCGCCAGTCGGATGCCTTCGACCCGCAGCGTTTCGGTCTCGGCGTCGTAGGACGCGAACACCGTCAGCGGCGAGCCATCAACCAGAGCGGCGACCGTGCCCGTCCCCTTGACGCCGTGAATCGATAGCTGAATCGAGCGCTCGGCGGGGATCAGGTCGAGGTCGCCGGTCGGCGCGTCCATCGTGAACGTCAGGTGGTCGCCACCCCAGCGCAGATCAAGCTGCGTGCGGCAGGCGCGCCCGCTCAGGTAGCCGCCGGTCTCGCCGTCGTCTTCGTAGAGCGTGAAGCGGTTATCCCCCCCGGCGAACAGGTGGATGTGCAGGTCGGTCGGGTTGTCGATGCCGCCCCAGCCAACCGTCTTGCCCATCGGCACAATCGCCCCGGCGCGGGCGAACAGCGGCATGTCGCGCAGCGTGCCATAAATCGAATGCCAGCGGTCGCCGTCAAAATGCTCGCCGGTGAAGAAGTGATACCAGTCGCCTTCCGGCAGCCAGACGACCTGCCGCGACAGGCGGGTGTCGGCGTCGGCGGGTTCGACGAACGGCGCGGCGATCAGCTCCGTGCCGAACAGGTACTGCTGCGGGCAGGCGTAGGCGGCTTCGGCTTCCGGGTAAGCGTAGTACATCGGCAGCATGAGCGGCAGCGACTCTTCGTGCGCGCGCCACGCCATCGTGTACAGGTAGGGGATCAGCGCGTGGCGAAGCTGCAAGGCGTCGCGCAGCACGCCCGCTATCTCGGCGTCGAACACCCAGGGACGGCGGTCGAAGAAGTAGCCTTTGGTGCTGTGGATGCGCAGGATCGGACTGAACACGCCGAACTGAACCCAGCGCGCGAACAGGTCGCCGCTGCTGTCGCCGCTGGTGTGCCCGCCGATGTCGTGGCTCCACCAGCCGTAGGCGATATTGCTGGCGGTGGCGGTCATGTACGGTTGGAAGCGCAGGCTGTCCCACGTCGCGTAGCTGTCGCCGGAAAAGCCGATCGGGTAGCGCTGGTGACCTTTATCGCCCCAGCGCGAGAAGATGAACGGGCGGCGCGTGCCATCGCGCCCCAGATCGTAGAAATGCAGGTGGTTAATCAGCCACAGCGGGTCGAGACCGGGCATCCGGCTGTCCAAGCCCTGCTGCCAGTCCAGCCACCAGAAATCGACGCCCATCGTCTCGTAGGGATAGTGCAGCACTTCGAAGTAGGCGCGCGCGAATTCGGGGTTGGTGATGTCGAACTCGACCGGCTGCCCGGTCGCCGGGTCGATACCCATGCGCCGCGCCATCTCCGGGTAGCTCTCCTCGTGCGGGTGGATGCCTTCCGCCGGGTGCAGGTTGAGGGCGGTGCGCAAGCCGTTGTCGTGGAAGAATGCGATCATGCCCTGCGGGTCGGGGAACAGGTCGCGGTTCCAGGTGTAACCCGTCCAGCCGGTGCTGGTGTTGCCGGTTTTGGTGACGTGCCAGTCCATATCGACAATACAGACCGACAGCGGAATGTCGCGGGACTGGAAATCGTGGATAAGCTGAGTCAGTTCTTCCTGGGTGTACGCCCAGTAGCGGCTCCACCAGTTGCCGAGCATCCAGCGCGGGATCATCGGCGCGCGTCCGCTGACTTCGCAGTAATCCTGCAGGCAGGCGGCGTAGTCGTGCCCGTAGCCGAAGAAATACCAGTCGATCTCCGGGTTGGCGCGCGGCGTCAGCCAGCACGCATCGTTGAACACCAGCGAAGTCGAGTCGTCGAACACCGACCACCCGGCGCGCGAGACCAACCCCTTGCTGAGCGGTGTGTAGCCGTTGACCACGTCGAGCGTGCGGGTCGTGCCGCGCAGATTCTGGGTGTCGGTGTCGCCGGGGTGCCAGACCGTACCGGTCGATTTGACGCGGATCGAGAGCGTCTGCGGCGCGAAGCCCAGCGTATCGTCGGCTTCGTAATGCAGGTGCAGGGAGTCGGTCTCGATATCGAGCGTGCTGCCATTCGCCGCCGACGTGAACGGTGGAACCGGCTGCTCCCGATACCAGAATGTCTGGCTGGCGCGGTCTTCGAAAGCGCCGGTCGGGTCGTACTCCAGCCGGATCAGCCGGTCGGTCAGGACGGTGAAGCGGGCGCTGCCGAGGCGCACGACGGCTTTGGAAGCCGCCGCAGGGCGAAAGTTAAGCCTGAACTGCTCAGGGACGTTCAGCATGAATTTTTCTCCGAAAGTGCATGGCTGGAAGCAATTATGAGCGCCTGTCCCTCCGCCGGAAGGACACGGAATCATTCACCCATCATTTTACAGGCGGTTCATAACAACCTCTAGCCCTTAACGCCGCCCAGTGTCAGCCCGACCTTCATGTGCCGCTGAAGCAGAATGGCAATGAGCAGCGGCGGCAGCAGGGCGATAAACGAAGCCGCCATCTGCAGGTTGACGCTGTAATCGTCCGCCAGGTAGAACAGCCGCACCGTGATCGGCTGGGTGAGCGGATCGGTCAACACCAGATACGGCAGCAGAAAATCCTTCCACAAACCGACGAACGACAGCACCGAACACACGACCAGAATCGAGCGCGAGAGCGGCAGCACGATGTGACGGAACATCTGCAGCGCCGTCGCGCCATCGACGCGGGCGCTGTCGATCAACTCCGGCGGAATGCGATCAAAAAATGTCTTGAGCACAAAAATCGTGAAGGCGTCCACGCAGTACGGCAGCCACAACCCCCAGTAGGTGTTGAGCAGGTTCAGGTGGATGATGGGAATATCGCTGATCGTCCGGTAAAGCGGCACGAAATACGCCATCGACGGAACCATCAGCGTGATCAGAAAGCCGATAGTGATGAAGCGCCCGCCGACCGGCTTGAGCTTGGACAGCGCGAACGCCGCCGCCGCCGAAACCAGCAGGCGGAACACCACGCCCACGCCGACGATCACGAACGAGTTGCCGAACAGCCGCGCCATATTGAACAGGTTCCACGCCTGCACGTAGTTTTCCCACAGCGGCTCGCGCGGGAACAGGCTCAGCCCGGCGGCGAAGATTTCGGTGCTGCCTTTCAGCCCGGACGTGAAAGCGAAGAAGAACGGGAACAGCGTCACCACCGCCACCACCAGCAGGATAACGATTGCCGCCGTGTAGTAGAAGCGCCCGGTGGGCGTGCGCAGTTCGACATTGGACAAAAAGCCGCGATCCATCGTCAGCGTCTCCTCTCCACTAGTCATTCCCGTTCAGGCGGCTGTTGGCGACCCGGTAAATGATCGAGAACACCGCCAGCACGAGGATCATGGTCACGCTCCAGACGGAGGCATAGCCCATATTCGTGCGAATGAACGCCCGGTTGTAAATGTAGGCTGCCGGGGTGAGCGTTTCGCGCCCCGGTCCGCCGTTGGTGAGCAGGAACGGCTCGGTGAAGATTTGCACGACGGCGATGATTTGCAGCACGAACATCAGCGACATCACCGGGTACAGGTGCGGCAGGGCGATGTGCCGGATGCGCTTCCACGCCGAAGCGCCGTCCAGCTCGGCGGCTTCGTACAATTCCTGCGAAATGTCCTGTAGGCTGGCAAGGTAGATCAGCGCGGTCGTGCCGAACCCCGCCCACGTCATCACGGCGATCAGGGCGGGCTTGGCGAGCGCGGGGTCTTGCAGCCAGAGCTGGCGCGAAACGCCGAACGTCTTGAGGAAGGCGTTCAGCACGCCGGCGTCCGGGTCATACATAAAGCGCCAGATGATCACCGCCACCGCCGCCGGGACGACCGTCGGCAGGAAATAGACGATGCGGAAGAAACCCGAACCCTGCCGCATCTCGCGCACCAGAATGGCGATGAGCACCGGCACGAAGAAGCCGAGTATCAGACTCCACAGCGTGAATTCGAGCGCGTTCTTCCAGATGATGCCCAGCGCCGGGTCTTTGAGCATCAATTCGTAGTTCTTCAGCCCAACCCACGTCGAGTCGCCGGTCAGGCTCACGTCCTGAAAGCTCATCTGAATCGAACTGAGGATGGGAAACCAGGCGAAGATGGCGAAGGCGAGGATCGCCGGGAGCAGGAACAGGTATGCTGCGATCTGCCGGGGCAGTTGATACCGCAGGCGCGCCCAGTCCAGCAGCGACGGTCGGGAAGGCTTCGCCAGCTTCTCATCGAGCGAATAGAGTGAACTCATGGCGGAGTTTCTTCGAATAGCGACGACACCGGGTGGATTGTACTCCACCCGGCATCAAACCGCGCGGTCGCTTTTAGCTGTCGAGCACGAACGACTGGAATTCCTCGGCGGACTGGGCAAGGCGGCTGGCAACGTCCACGCTCTCGTCGGTCAGCACTTCGCTGATAACCACGCCCATCTCGGTGTAGTAGTCCTGAACGTTCGGACCGGGTTCGGTCTGCAGGTGGACTTCGCCACTTTCGACGGCTTCGTTGAAGGGTGTGTATTTTTCGACCGGCAGCTTATTGTAAGCGGCGCGGAACGCCATGAACTGATCCTGGTAGTCGCCCACGTAGAGCGGCAGGGTCGGCATACCGACGGCTTCGGTCGTCACTTCGATGGAGGTCTGAAGCTCAACCGGGTCGAACTGGCGCCACAGTTGATAGTACGCGGCGGCTTCCTGCTCGTCTGCCGTCGCCTGCCCGCTCACCATCCAGATGTTGCCACCGGTGAGGGTGATCCGTCCGTCGGGACCAGCCGGAGCGGGCGCATAGCCGAAGTTGTTGAAATCGGTGTCGGGGAACTGCGTGTAATCCCAGTTGAACTGGTCGCCCGCGTAGATGACCAGCGCCACGCGCCCGGAAACCAGCGCTTCGGAAATGCTGCCCCAGTCGAGCGTCGCGCCGGGCAGCACGTCATACGTCCAGCGAAGCTCCTTGATGTAATTGAGGGCATCGACCGTCGCACCTTCGCCGAAAGCAGCCGTGAAAGTGCCGTCGCCATTGTCCTTGATGATATCCTGCGGGGCAGCGCCGAAGCCGTAGGCGATGTTGGTGAACTGCCAGCCGCTCGCCGCCGAACCGTCGTTGATGAAGGCAAAACCAGCAACATTGTTGTCACGGTCAGTCAGAGCAACCGCCATTTCGGCAAGCTCGTCCCACGTCGCCGGGGGCGCGTCGAAGCCCGCCGCTTCCAGCAGGCTGATGTTGTACGCCAAGCCGAGCGCATAGGCGTCTTTCGGAATACCGTAGACTGCGCCGTCCACGCTGATGACGCTCAGGATTTCGGGGTTGAACACGCCGCTGAGACCCGCCGCTTCGATGTACGGGGTCAGGTCGGCAGCCGCATTTTCGGCAACGAACTTGGGCGGCTCGGTGAAGTAGGCGCGGAACAGGGTCGGAAGCTGCTTGCCGGCGATCAGCGCGGTGAACGCCGCCGGGTCGTACTGAAGTTCAAGACCGTTGACGGTGACGTTGGGGTACAGCGCCATGAAGCGCGCCGCCTGCGCGTCCCACTGCTCCAGGGCGGCGGGCTGGTCTGCCGACGGTTTTTCGGAAACGGTGATCGTCACAGGGCGTCCACCGGCGATCTGGTCAGGGAGAGTCAGAACGTCCGGCACCGGCGCGGCGTCTTGCGCCAGCGCCGGGATCAATTGAATCCCGAGCAGGGCGACAACCGCCAGAATAAGAAGAACTCGTGTGCGTTTCATGGGAAGGTGTCTCCTAAGATTATTTGCGCGGTTGGGGGACGCGCCTGTCAAAAAACGAAAGACTTGCATTTTGAGACGTCTCAATTTAGATTATATGATAGAACTGAAGAAGCTGTCAAGGAAGTTCTAATCGACGGCTCGCAGCCACCCTCCTGAACGAGTGCTCCATCCCCGCCGGATGCCGCTCGCCGGAAAGGCAACTCTATGGCAGTCCTCAAAGATGTCGCCGAACGCGCCGAAGTACCGATAATCACGGCGTATCAGGCGTTGAAGCGGAGCGAGTCCGTCGATGACGACGTGCAGCGGCGCGTGCAGCGGGCTGCCCAGGATTTGAACTACGTGCTGCGCATCACCCAGATCGACGTTGCCGACCTGGCGGGCGTGGCGAAGGGCACGGTCTCGTATGCCCTCAACGGCAGCGACCTGATCAAGCTGGAGACGCGCCAGAAGGTGCTGGACGCCGCCGACGCGCTCGGCTACCGTCGCAACATCATGGCGCGCAACCTGCGCACCAACAAAGCGGGCATCGTCGGCTATTCATGGCACGTCGCCGACGACCCATCGCGCATGAACAACCTGCTGGACGAGTTCATCTACCGCGTCATGGCGACTGCCGAAACCCGCAGCTATCACCTGCTCACGTTCATCCAGCCGAAGGAAGACGCCGAGGATGTCTACGACGAACTGATCTCGACCAACCGCGTCGACGGCTTCATCCTCTCGGATATCCACTATGACGACCCGCGCATCGCCCGGCTGTACGCCCTGAACGCGCCGTTCGTAGCATTCGGCGGCATGTATATCGAGGACGCTGCCTTCGCCTATGTCGATGTCGACGGCAGGTATGGGATCGAGCTGGTGGTGGATCATCTGGTGGCGCAGGGGCACGAGCGCATCGGGCTGCTCAACTGGCATCCCGGCTTGCCGGTCGGCGACGTGCGCGAACAGGGGTATCGCGCCGCCCTGCGCCGGGCGGGGATCACGGTCGAGCCGGGCTGGATCGGACACACGCCGAACATCATGCTCCCGGCTGCCGAAGCGACCGCACGGATGCTGACGGCGAAGCACCCGCCGACGGCAATCGTCTGCACCAACGATGTGATGGCGTTCGGGGCGAAGTCGTATCTCGACGCGAACGGATTGGTCATGGGTGAGGATGTCGCGCTGACGGGCTACGACGACGACCCGACGGCGCAGTTTCTGGGTATCACCTCGGTGCGCCAGCCGATTGACACGGTAGCCAAAACGGTATTCGAGATTCTGCTGGGCGAGATCGACCGCAAGCCGCTGTTCGAGCGTCAGGTGGTAATGCTGCCGGAACTGGTCGTGCGGCGCAGCACGTCACCGATGTAACAATAATTGCCGCCGTGTAGGGACACGACATGTCGTGCCCAATTCGTTGACATTTATTCCAGCGGCAGCAGCGCGAACGAATCGGGTAACGGCGCGCCAATGGGGTCAGCCGCCGG
>JADLHH010000050.1 GCA_020848855.1 Anaerolineae bacterium
CCGGTATCAAGAGTGACCACGAATGCACGACTGTCGAAGAGGCGCTGGAAAAGCTGCGGCTCGGCTTGACCATCTTCATCCGCGAAGGCACGACCACGCATAACCTGCGCCCACTGCTACCGCTGATCAAGCCGGAGAATTACGGGCGGCTGTGCTTCTGCACCGACGACCGCGTGCCCGCCAGCCTGCTGGACGAAGGCTCGATTGACCACATGGTGCGCGTCGCCATCGCCAGCGGGGTTGCCCCGGTGACGGCAATCCGCCTCGGCACGATCAACACCGCCAACTACTTCCGGCTGCATCACCTCGGAGCCGTCGCGCCCGGTCGTCGCGCTGACCTGATTGTCTTCTCCGACCTGAACGACCTGCGCGCCGAGCAGGTGTATCGCGGCGGTGTGCTGATGGCGGAAAACGGCAGCGTGATTGCCCACAAGCCGCCGCTGCGCCGGCTGGATTTACGCGGCTCGATGAATGTCGCGCCGGGGGATGTCGATCTGCGCGTCCCGGCGTCCGGCACGCGCATCCGTGTGATCGGCGGGACGGATACGCAGGTCGTCACGCCGAGTCTGGTCGAAGACGCGACCATCGTCGAGGGAGAAGCCGTGTCCGACCCGGCGCGCGACATCCTTAAGATGGTGGTCGTCGAACGCCACCGGGCGAGCGGCAGCGTCGGCAAGGCATTTATCAAGGGCTTCGGGCTGAAGCGCGGCGCGCTCGCCGGATCGGTCGCCCATGATCATCATAATCTGGTCGTAATCGGCGCGGACGATGCCAGTATGCAAACCGCCATCCGCGCCGTGATCGAGATGGGCGGCGGGCTGGCGGCGGTCGACGGCGACACGGTGCTGGCGACGCTGGCGCTGCCAGTCGCCGGGCTGATGAGCGAAGCGCCGATAGGCGAGGTGCGCCGGGACTACGACGCGCTGACTGCCGCCGCGCAGCGCCTGGGAAGCGCCATGCATGATCCGTTTATGGCGATGAGCTTCATGGCACTGGAAGTGATCCCGTACCTCAAGCTGACTGACGTAGGCTTGGTCGATGTCGAGCAGTTCAAGATTGTCGATTTGTTTGTGTAAGATAAGGATGAGGGCTGTGTAGGGGCGTTACATGTAACGCCCCTACGAAAACCAGACCTTTGGTTCAGGAGAAACACGATGGCTGACGACTTGATATCCGAACTGCGCGCGCTGGCGAACCGCTGGGCGATGCGGGCGCGCGATTACGCCCGCGCGTCGAAGGAAGAGGGCGCGACCGAGGCGCAGGCGAACTATAATCGCGGTTTCGCCGACGGCTACTACAAAGCCGCGACCGAACTCGCCACGCTGCTGACCAACCCCGGAACGGCAGCCGCGCCGCAGCCGAAGCCGGCGTCGTCTGCCCCGGTGGCAGGCGCAGCCCAGCCGCGTCCCGCCGCTCCACAGCGTCCGGCGACACCTCCGCCCGCCGCGCCAGCACCCGCTGCCCCGCCAGAATCTCCCAAGCCGCAGGTCAAGTATGCGTCGGTTTCAGTTGGCGAAGCGGTCTCGATTCTGGTGTTCGCTGGCTGCCAGCCGCGCGACGTGACCCCCAACAAGGACAACAGCCTCCATGCGACGTTTTCGAGCTGGGGGAGCCTGATGCTGCACGAACAGGTCGACCGTGTACGAAGTGCCGATCCGAGGATTATCATTCTGAGCAGCGGTAAGATGGAATCGCACGATTACTATATCGACTTCGCGTTCAAGGAAACGTCACTATCATGAGCAATCCCAATACGATCGCTGCCATCAAATCTCGCGTCGCCGAACAGCGCGACGACATTATCCAGTTTCTGAAAGACCTGTGTGCCATTCCCAGCTACGACAGCCAGATTCGCAAAGTCGGCGAGCGCGCCGAAGCCGAAATGCGCAGGCTCGGCTTTGACGATGTGTGGTTCGACCAGATGGGCAACGTCGTCGGCAAAATCGGGAATGGCGAGAAGAAACTGCTCTACGACAGCCACATCGACACCGTTGGCATCGGCGACCCGGATAGCTGGGAGTGGGATCCGTTCACGGGCAAGGTCGAAAACGGCGTGTTCTTCGCACGCGGCGCGTGCGACGAGAAGGGCAGCACGCCCGGCATGATCTACGGCTTGGCGCTGGCGAAGGAACTCGGCTTGCTGGACGGCGTGACCGGCTACTACTTCGGCAACATGGAAGAATGGTGCGACGGCATCGCCCCGCACGCGCTGGTCGAAGCCGAAGGCTTGCGCCCCGATTTCGTCGTGATCGGCGAGCCGACGAAAATGCAGGTATATCGCGGGCACAAGGGGCGCGTCGAGATGCAGGTGGTTGCCAAGGGTAAGAGTGCCCACGCCGCCAGCAACTTTTTGGGCGACAATGCTATCTACAAGCTGCTGCCGATCATCGATGCCATCAGCCAGGTCGAGCCGGAACTGGGCGACGATCCGTTCCTCGGACATGGGCGCATCACCGTCACCGATATGCACGTCAAGACGCCCAGCATCAACGCCGTCCCCGACGAAGCGCTGATCTACATCGACCGCCGCATCACCTTCGGCGAAGAGCCGCAGGCGGAACTCGAACGTATCCAGAAGATCATCGGCGACCGCGCGGATATTGAGGCGTCGATCCTGTTCTACGACGACCCCAGCTACACCGGCTTCGTGTTCCCGGTGGATAAAATTTTCCCGGCGTGGGCGCTGCCCGAAGACAACGCCTACGTGCAGGCGGGTGTTCAGGCGGGAGCGCAGTTGTGGGGCGCGCCGCTGCCGACCGGCAAGTGGGATTTTTCGACCAACGGCATTTACTGGATGGGTAAGGCGGGGATTCCGAGCATCGGCTTCGGACCCGGCGATGAAATCCATGCCCACACCGTCATCGATCAGGTTCCGCTGGACGACGTGGTGCGCGCCACCGAATGGTATGCGCTGCTGCCGGGGCTGCTGCCGAAGTGATCTACGTGATGCGGCACGGGCAGAGCGTGGTCAATCTGGAACGCGCGCTGCCGTGCCGCCGTCTCGAAGGCGATCTGACCGAGCTTGGGCGTACCCAGGCGGAACAAGCCGCGCGTTGGTTCGCTGACAAGCAGATCGCGCATATCCGCTTCAGCCCGTTTCACCGCGCCCGGCAGACCGCCGAAATCGTCGTCGAAGTGCTGGGTGTCACGCCTATTCTGGACGAAGATTTGCGCGAAGCCAACTGCGGCGACATGGAAAACCTGCCGTTTGATGAAGCGCTGAGCATCTGGCGGCGCGTTTACATTCGCTGGCTGCTGTTCGATGCCGAGGCGCGCTTCCCCGGCGGCGAGTCGTATGCCGAAGTCGTCGAGCGCTTCGCGCGCGCCATGCGCAAATGCCCGCCGGATGAATCGGCGCTGCTGGTCACGCACGGCGACATCACCCATACAGTCATCCCGCCGCTGTGCGTCAACGCGGCGGCGCTTCAGCAGGTCGCCCCATTGAGCAACACCGGAATAATCATCCTCGAACATTACGACGCCGATAGGTATACTTGTTCATCATGGAATCTGGTAGATCACCTGAGCGATTGAAGGAGTAGGCTGCATCATGCAAACCGACCTGCGGGGTCGTGACCTGATCACCACCCAGGAATGGACGCGAGACGAGATCGACACGCTGCTGGACGTGGCGTGGGATTTGAAGCGCAAGCGGGCGCTCGGCGAGCCACACGCCATCCTGCGCGACAAAGTGCTGGCGATGCTGTTCTTCTTCACCAGCACGCGCACCCGCACCTCGTTCGAGGCGGGCATGGCGCAGTTGGGTGGGCACGCCCAGTTCATCGACAGCGAGACCACCCAGATCAGTCACGGCGACACGGCGAAGGAAATCGGCGAGATCGTCGGGCGCTACTGTGATGGTATCGCCATCCGCCAGTGCGACTGGAACTTCGGCAATAAATACATCTGCGAAGTCGCCGCTGCCAGCCGCGTGCCGGTGCTCAACATGCAGTGCGACGTATACCACCCGTTCCAGATTCTCGCCGACCTGATGACGATTCAGGAAAAGTTCGGGCGCGACCTGCGTGGCAAGACCATCAATGTCAGTTGGGCATATGCGTCCAGCTACCAGAAGCCGTTGAGCGTGCCGCAGAGCCTGATTCTGCTGATGGCGCGCTACGGCATGAACGTCCGTCTGACTGCGCCGCCCGAATACAGGCTGATGCCGGAAATTGTCGAGCAGGCGAAGGAAAATTCGCGCCGCAGCGGCGGCACGTTCGAAATCCTCGATGACTTCGACGCCGGGTTCAAGGGCGCGGACATCGTCTACCCGAAGTCGTGGGGAAGCTGGCTGACCACTGAAGACAATGCCGAATCCGCGAAAATCGGCAGGAAATACACCGACTGGATCACCGACTCGCGGCGCATGGCGCTGGCGAACGAGCACGCCGTCTACATGCACTGCCTGCCCGCCGACCGCAACATCGAAGTGACCGACGAGGTGATCGACGGACCGCAGAGCATCGTCTACGACGAAGCCGAGAACCGCCTGCACGTCCAGAAGGCGGCGATGGCGCTGACGATGCGGTGAGCAGGGCGGCGGTCAGCATTTAGCTGTTAGCGATTAGCCGTTAGCTTCGTATAATGGAGCTAACGGCTGTTTGTTTGGCAGGTGCAGCGTGATCAATCAACATATCCGCATTCCATACGACGAAATCGCCACATTCTGCGAGCGGCATCACATCCGCAAGCTGTCGCTGTTCGGCTCGGTGCTGCGCGACGATTTTCGCCCGGACAGCGATGTCGACGTATTGGTGGAGTTTGAACACGGCGCAGGTGTAACCTATCTCGATATGGCACAAATGGAATCTGACCTGTCAACCATGTTAGCTCGAAAGGTCGATTTACGTGAGCCAGAAGAACTAAGCGGTTATTTTCGGCAGCGAGTTGTGGATGGCGCTCAATTGATCTATGAACGAGAATGACCTTATCCGTTTGCGTCACATGCTTGGCTCTGCACGTGAAGCTGCCGAGTTCGCGGACGGACAATCACGCGAGGCGCTTGAACAGGATAGGAAATTATTGCGTGCCCTGGAATGGGCGACGGGGATCATCGGAGAAGCCGCCTCAAAGATCAGTCCAGAATTTC
>JADLHH010000051.1 GCA_020848855.1 Anaerolineae bacterium
CCGAGCTTTCCGAAACGCCCGTGTCGATTGCGATTGCCCGGCTGCCGGTGCGCGTCGTCAGCATCGGTATTCCGCTGCTGCTGGCGGTGCAAATCTACCAGTGGGCTGTGCTGAACAACGGGCTGCGCGAGATCGTCAACAACCCCAACCTCACCATCTTCGAATTCTTCCAGGCGATCCTGCGCCAGACACAGTTTTAAGAGAAACCGACGCTTATGTTAAGACGGTATGAAATTCTCTAACCATCGGTTAAAATATGCGTCCCTATTGTTCTGCTATAAAAGACGAAGCCGATGCAAAATACCCACCAAGAACTGATCGCCGGTCTGCAGGCGCAGATCGCTCCGATTGAGCCACAGGACACGATGGCGGAAGCCGGGCGTAAAGCCCTGCTGGACGATTTCGTCAAGATGCTGCACCACGAGCCGGGCAGCCGCGCCGGTGAAGACCCGGAAGAAGTCCACGACATGCGCGTAGCAACCCGCCGGATGCGCAGCACGTTTCGCCTGTTGAGCGCTTACTATAAACCGAAGGCGATCCGCGACTACCTGGCAGAGATGCGCAAGGTCGCGCAGGCGCTGGGCACCGTGCGCGACCTCGATGTGATGATCGGGAACCTGCGCGCCTTTCAGGAAGGGTTCGAGGGACGCGACGATCTGGAGCCGGTGATCGAACAGTTCGACCAGCGGCGGACGAAAGCGCGCAAGGAGCTGCTCCGCGTGCTGGACAAGGGCGATTACGACAGTTTCATCAGGGACTTCAGCGATTTCGTCACCAAACCGGGCAGAGGCGCGCTGTCCATCGACACCAGCGACGTTCACCCGTATCAGGTGCGCCACCTGCTGCCGGGGCTGATTTTCGAGCATCTGGCGGCGGTGCGCGCCTACGAGTCAGTGCTGGAAGGCGCGAACGACGAGACACTCCACGCGCTGCGCATCGAGTTCAAGCGCCTGCGCTACGCCGTATCGATCTTCACTGACGTGCTGGGCGGCTCGATCAACGACTTCATTACCGAACTGAAGCGAATCCAGGATCACCTGGGGAACATGAACGACATCCGGGCGGCGAAAGAGCGCCTCGACGAGATCGCCCCCGAACTGGAGGCGGACGCGCTCGACGCGCTGTACCAGTACGTGCAAAGCCTGGACGACGAACGCCAGCGCCTGCGCGACGGGTTCGACGAGGTGTGGCGGCACTTCAACACCAAGACGGTGCAGCGCCAGCTTGCCAACGCCGTCGCCGGGCTGTAACCCCACACCACAATCTAGAGATGTCGTAGGGGCGCACGGCGGTGCGCCTTTTTTCATGCCTGCCACACGCGCCGCGCCATCCACACCAGCCCATACGCGCCCAGCAGCCCAACCACCGGATACGCCGGCAGATAGTAGCGCTGCCATTCGAGCGGCGTGAGCAGCGCCGTCGTCAGCAGGATAACCAGCGCCCAGATACCGATCAGCCAGCGAGTCGAGCGCAGCGATTCGCGGTCACGCCACAGCGCCCACGCACCGACCAGCACCAACGCCAGCAGCACGACACCGCCGACGGTCGAGCCGCCAATGCTCACGCCGCGCCAGAGCGAGTCTTCGTAGCGCGCGATCTGGTCGCCGATATAGCCCGCCCAGTCGGGGATTTCGTAATACTGCGGCAGATTGACGAACACCTGCCGAACGAAACCGCCGAGGGCGTCGCCCGCGCTGGCATAGCCGCCGAACGCCGCTGCCTGCCCCGCCAGCAGGTCGCCACGCAGGGTGAGAACGTCGCTCGCACGCGCCGCCGGAGTGCCCCACCAAGCCGGGTTGAGCGTGTAGAACACGCCGAGGGCAATGACGGCAGCGACGAGCAACAGAATCCAAGTCCGTAGGGGCGCACGGCGGTGCGCCCCTACACGTATCGCCCATTCAATGATCGGGTACGCCGCGCACGCGCCGAAGACAGCAATCACCGTACAGATCGCCGTATGCTTGCTCGCCAGCGCCAGCCCTGCCGCTGCACCAAGCAGGATCGCTGTCCACCACCAGCGGCGCTCGGTTTGGCGCTCGCGCAGCAGCCACACGCCCGCCAGCGCCGCCAGCAGCAAAAACGCGATCAGGCTGCCTTCCATCATCGCCCGGCGACCGTCGAGCAGCAGTGTCGGGTTGAGCGCGTAATATACGCTGGCGAGATACGCGACCGGACGCCCGCCGAGCGCCCGTCCCAGCCCGAACAGCGGGATCACGCCCAGCGCCAGCAGCAGCGCCGAAGGAATCCGGCTGATTTGAAGCAGCGCCTCGCTCGGCGCGTGTCCGTACTGCTGGTTGTAGTTCCAATCTGCGCCCCAATCCCACTGCTCGTTGATCCGGTCGAGCGTGAAGCCGCCGAGATGCCACGCCAAGCCGATCAGGTACTTGTTGAGCGTGCCGTTGAGCAGGCGAAGCTGCTGCTCCTGCGCGCTGACCGGCGGATCATGGTAGCGCACGCGGTCGAAGTCGCCCTGCAAAAACTGGTAAGCGTAGTCGCGGCTCATGTAAATCTGGGTGGCTTCGTCGCCGTGAAACGGCGTCAGGAACGTCCCGGCAAGGATATAGGCGGCGAGGATCAGCAGCCAGACGAGATCAAAGAAGTGCCGAGTGCTGAGTGCTGAGTGTTGAGTCAAGCGGCTCATGCAGGCGGCTTCTGATACTGTCCGACCAGATGGACGCGGGTGGACGGCGCGAAACGGTCGATCAGCCACTCGGCGGCGAGCGACGCGCGGTACAGCGCCTCATTGAACGCCAGATAGGTTGGATCGCCGACGTGCGCGAAGCGTTCGCAGCGCAGCCCGGCGCTGCCCAGCATCCGGTCGATTTCGCCTGGCGCATTGGCGCGGTAGTAAGTCGGATTGATGAAGTCTTCGTCGCGCGCGTAGATCGCCCGTGTCGCCCGCCTGCCGAGCGCGTTGGGCATCAGCCGCCGCAGCCAGACGACGTAATTGCGCTTGTTGGGCGTGAGGAACAGGAAGCGCCCGCCCGGTTTCAGCACGCGGGCGATTTCGGCAAACACGCGCTCTGGCTGGCGCAGGTGCTCCAGCACCCACGAGCAGGTCACGAGGTCGAAGCTGGCATCCGGGAACGGCAGGGTGTCGAGATCGGATTCGACCAGCGCCGAAATTTCGGCAGGCTCCTGAAAATGCGCCGCGTAGCGATCCACGCCGACGACGCGCTGCGCCGCGCCGACGTGCTGCTTGACCAGTCCGCCGGGTCCGCAGCCGGCATCCAGCAGGCGCGTGCCGTCGTGAACCAGCGACGCCATCCATTCGGTATAGATTTCCAGCGAAGTGTGATAGCCGGGGTGATTTGCCTTGTAGCGCTGGCGCAGGGAATCCTGCCTGGAAAGCGACAGCATAAGTCAGGACTGAGTGCCGAACTTCGTTCGGACGAGGGCTGAGGACTGAGTCAAAAACAGCGCAAACAAAATCCTTTTGTCTCGCCCTAGTACGCATAAATAGCTCATATCGTCTTTTTGCCCAGCACTCGGTACTCAGCACTCAGCACTTTTCTTACGTCAGCGTGACCAGCAGCTTATTCTGCTCGACGCTCTGCCCCGGCTGCACGCTGATGCGCTGCACGACGGCATCGCGCGGGGCTTTTAGCTCGTTCTGCATCTTCATCGATTCGAGGATGATGATCGTCTGCCCTTTGGCGACTTCCTGCCCTTCGGTCACCGGGATGGCGACGATCAAGCCGGGCATCGGCGACTTGATCAGCAGCTCGCCCGAATCGACGCTGAGACCGCCGCGCCGCGAAGCGAGCAGTTGGGCGCGCTCGTCCATCACCTGCCCGGTGTACAGCTTGCCCTGCATCAGCACTTCGGTGCTGCCGTCGCGCTCCTCGATCACCACCTCATACGAGCGGTGATTCATCAGGATCGAATACAGCGACGGCCCGAGCGCCAGAAAGTCCACCTCGCGCGGCTCACCGTTGACCCTGAGCGAGCCATCGCTGCCGATCTCGATTTCGAAGCGGACATCGTTGATGATCGTCACGTATTTCATCGGTGGACTCGCTCCCAGCGGCTCAGCCACTTCCAGTTGCTCGTGTCGCGCTCGTTGCGGGTGACGACCTGCCCGGCAAGCTGCTGATTGCGGTGGGTGAACAGCGTCGCCGCAATCGCCGCCGTCTCCAGATC
>JADLHH010000052.1 GCA_020848855.1 Anaerolineae bacterium
CAGCAGCGGCGCGCGCATCTCGTTTGCGACGGGCGACCCCGGAAGCTGCGGTCTGGTCGATAACCCCGGCGGGGGTGGTGGCTGGCTGCCGCCGCTGTCGAATTATACGTGGGTGCGCGGCTTCAGCGGCATTCACTCCGGCGTTGACCTTTCCGCGCCGATGGGCACACCCGTGAGGGCAGCCAACGGCGGCACGGTGATCTTCTCCGGCATGAGCAATTGGGGCTACGGCTGGACGGTGGTGCTGGCGCACGGTCCGTACACGACCCTGTACGGTCACCTGAGCGATATTTACGCTCGCTGTGGCGCATACGTCAGCGCCGGGCAGGTGATCGGCGCGGTTGGGTCAAGCGGTCAATCGACGGGACCGCACCTGCACTTCGAAATTCGCTACAACGACATCCCCACCGACCCCACCGGGACGATGCCGTTCTAGCGTCCGCAGAAATGTTGCGTACTGGGGCTTGGTGTGTCCGAAGGACACCTATGCCAAGCCCCTACAAGGTGTGTCTCCGGTATTCGCCACTTCCACCTGCTGCCCCCCTGTTTTGCTGCGAAAACCCATGCTTCCCCCACGCATATCTCGATTTTGTAATATGACGAAATGCTTGTATCCATGTCATGCACGATACGCTACACTACAGAGTATAGGCGTAGCACACGGGGCGGCAGAATGAGCAGCGCTTCGCTTCGGAACACCGCGCCTGTATCCAACAACGCAAACAGCGCACAACTCAGGCAAACATGCGAATCGAGCGTTCAAGATCGCGGCTTTCGTACCGCAGGCGTCGGCGGCGTTCCGGCGGCTGCCTGTCGATCATCGTCTCGCTGATGCTGCTCGGCGGGGTCGGCGCTGTCTCGTGGCTCTGGATCAACCGCCTGAGCCACCCGGAACAGAACACGCCTACCGCCGGGATGTTGGCATCGGCGCAGAATGCGTTTGATCGTGGCGACCTTTCCGGCGCGGTCAGCCTGACCCGCCAGATTCTCGCATCCGACTCGTATGACACCGACGCGCTGCGCCTGCTCACCCGCTCGCTGATTTACCGCAGCTATTCCGAATACAACCGCCAGACCGACCAGCAGATGGCGCTGGAAGCAACCACCGATGCCATCAGCCGCCAGCCGACTAACCCCGACGTGCTGGCGATCCACGCCTTCGCGCTGCAAGCCGTCGGGCGCGTCAATGATGCGGCGAATTTCGCCCAGCGGGCGCTGGAAGCCAACCCGAACGATTCGCTGGCGCGGACGTCGCTGGCGCTGGCATACGGTGGGGCGGGCGCGCTCGAAGCCGCCCTGCGCGAAAGCCAGCGGGCGGTGCAAAGCGCGACGACCACGAGCGCGGGCATTGATGCGCTGCGAGCGTTGGCGATTGCCTACAGCGACACCGGCAGCTACGATACCGCCATCCGCGCGGTTGAACAGGCGATCACTCTGCACCGCGCGTTGAATGTGCTGTACTTCGAGCGGGCGCAGTACGCGCTGCTGCTGGGCGATTCAGACGCTGCGACAGTTGCCTATTTTGAAGTGTTGGCGAATGATACCAGAAACGTGAAAGCGCGGCTGCGGCTCTGCGAGCTTTCCAGCCTGATGCGCGAGCGCGAGCCTGCCATCGAGTATTGCAGCGAAGTCACGCGGCTTGCGCCGGGTTGGGCGGAGGGCTGGTATCGGCTCGGCATGGAAAACTTCCTGCAAGGCAATTTCGAACCCGCGCAGGATGCGCTGCACCGCTGTTCGACGCTTCAGGTGTTGCAGAATATCCCGGTTTCGGAGCTTCGTTTCGAGTGCTGGTATATTCAGGGGCAGGCGGCGGAAATTCGCGGCGACTGCGCCAGTTTGATCGCCACCTACAACGAATTCCGCTCGATTGCCGCCGACCAGCAGGTGCAGCAGCGCTGGACGTACCCCCCCGAAGGTCCGCCGGGCTGCAATTGATACAAACTTCGTAACCCTTGCTCCCAAAATTTCGTACTGGATGTTATATAGTCGAAATATTGGGGGATTTACCATGTCACAAACACTCGAAACACGGCGTGGAAACAGTGCGACGTTCTGGGCATTCATTTTGATTGCAGTTGGCGTTGTCTGGCTGCTGGTGCAGGTGAATGTGTTTTCCAGCGCGAACCTTGTGGTGCTGCTCCGGCTCTGGCCTATTCTTCTGATCGCCATCGGGCTGAATTTGCTGTTCGGGCGCGGCTCGCAGGTGCTTTCGCTGCTGATCGGCGCGGGCACGGTGCTGCTGCTGCTCGCGCTGATGGTGATCGGTCCGTCGCTCGGTTGGGGCGGGTTGGTTGATCTGCGCACGGCGCAGTATTCCGAGCCGATCGACGAAGCGACCTCGGCGCAGCTTGACCTTGATCTCTCGGTGGGTTCGGTCACGATCAAGGCGCTGACCGGCTCGAACGAGCTGATCGACGCTGATCTGAGCTATATCGGCGATGTGAATTTCGACGTTGCCCGCGCGGGTAGCGAGAAACTCATCACGCTGACCAGCGAAAACGACAGCACACAGTGGTACAACTTCCTCGGTTTCTCGTTCAGCGGTGCGGATGATCACCGCCTGCGCTGGGACATCGGGCTAACGCCGGATATTCCGCTCGACCTGCGGCTGCAAGGTGGCGTGGGCGATAACCTTTTCGACCTCAGCGGCATTCAGCTTTCCAATTTCAGCTTGAACGGCGGCGTTGGCGAAAGCACGATCACCCTGCCGGATGGCAGCAGCTATAAAGTTTCCCTGAACACTGGCATTGGTGAAATGCGGGTGAACTTTGCCGAAAATGCGGCAGTTGACGCGACCATTCAGAGCGGCATTGGCGGAATCACGCTCGACGTGCCGGATGGCGCGGCGGTGCGGCTGGAAAATCAGGGCGGGCTGGGCGGCGTGAACGTGCCGGGGAACTTCACTCGCATCAGCGGTGAGGACAACAACGGCGTCTGGGAAACCGCAGGCTACCGGAATGCGCCAAGCGATGCGCGCATCACCATCGAGGTTGAAGGTGGTATTGGCGGCTTGACCGTGCGCTAACCACTGTTCGTCAGAACGTACCATTCGCAGAATGGTGTGAACACAACCGCGCGAATCTACGTATAAGTCTATATCAAGCAGTTGATCAGTATAGCCGGAAGGGGCAGTATCAGCATCATGGGCGAGTATAACGAA
>JADLHH010000053.1 GCA_020848855.1 Anaerolineae bacterium
CCACGTCGCAACATGCGAATGGACTTAGTCGAGGCAATCGCTGACGATATGCGGGCGCTGTCGGTGCGCTGGGTCGTGCTGAGCGGCGGCGAAGCCATGCAGCACCCGCAGTGGGCACAGATTGCCCGGCGATTTCGCTCGGAAGGCGCGCGCGTCCTGCTGCTGACCAACGGCTTGCTCATCCGTAAGCAGATCGACGACGTGCTGGCGAGCGTGGATGAGGTGATCGTCAGCCTCGACGGCGGCACGGCGGCGACCTACGAGGCGATACGCGGCGTCGACGGCTTCGACCTGATCCTCGACGGGATTCGGCAGGTGCGCGCCGGTGGGCTGCCGGTGACAACCCGCACGACCGTTCAGCGCGCCAATTTCCGCGAAATCCCGCAGATTATCGAGGCGGCGAAATCTGCCGACGTGAACGCGATCAGCTTCCTGACGGTCGACGTGAGCAACCCGTTCGCTTTCGGCAGCCGCTTCCAAGCCGACGCCTCACTCCTGGGGGCTGCCAGCGCCCCGGTCGAACATCAACCACCCGCCTCGGCGCTCGCGCCGGACGACCTGCCCGAACTGGCGCGCGTGCTGGACGATGTGGAAATCCGTTTTGCCGCCGACTTCGCCAGCGGGCGAATCGCCGAATCGCCCGAAAAGCTGCGCCGGATGCTCGGCTACTTCGGCGCGGTGGTCGGGCAGGGCGAATATCCTCACGTGCGCTGCAACGCGCCGCATATCTCGGCGGTCGTCGAAGTCGACGGCACGCTGCGCCCGTGCTATTTCCTGCCGGCGATGGGCAGACTCAACAACCTGCCGCTGCGTTCGGCGGTCAACGCGCCGGAAGCGCTCGATCTGCGCCGCGCCTACCGGCAGGGCGAGCGTGGCGAATGTCAGACCTGTGTGTGCCCGCTGCACAAGGGCGCGCGGGCGATGCTGAGGTTGTAGTGCGATGTGGCTGATTCTGCTGCTGACGCTGTTCAGCGCCATCTTCCTGCTGGTCGTGGTGCTGATCGCCGCCGGGCTGTATAAAGACCCGGTGCTGCGCCAGTTCGAGCGCTACGCCGAATTCGACGATTCGTTTCATCTGCTGCCGCTGTTCTTGCTGGGCATGGGCTTGTTCGCCCTGTTCGGCGGGGTACTGTTCGCGGCAGCGGTCGCGCCGCGCTACCCGTCGGTGGTGCTGGGCGTGATCTTTCTGGTGCTGGCGTACTTCGCTCGTGAGCAGCGCGCCCGCATGAATGCCTACCCGGAAGTCTTCATGGCGTTCCCGCGCTGGTATGCCGACCTGCGCCAGCGCACGACCCGCGAGGAACGGCGGCGCATCGCCTACATGTGGCTGTGCCTGCCGCGCTCGATGCGGCTGCACCTGAACGGCAGCGACCGGCATTTCATGGTGTGGGCGGATTTGGTGATTCTGGCGACGGTCACGCAGACGGTCGAAGATCAGGAAGCGACTGTCGAGCGCGCGCATTATCTGCCGGATACTTACGGACGCTTCGGCTGAAACATGCCCCTACGCGACCGGCTCCGCCGTCTGCTGACACGCCCGCCGCGCACGCTGGGCAGCCTCGACGCTTATGCGCTGTGGGCGGCGAGCTATCCCCCCAAAGCTCACAATCCGCTGATGGCAATCGAGCAGCGGGCGATGCTCGACCTGATGCCGCCGCTGGCGGGGCTGGTTGTGCTCGACCTCGCTTGCGGGACGGGGCGCTACGGCGTGCTGGCGCAGGCACGCGGCGCGCGGCACGTGATCGAGATCGACAACAGCCCGGCGATGCTGGCGGCGAACCGGCTGCCTCAGCGCGCGCAGGCGACCAGCGAGGCGATCCCGCTCGGCAATGGCTCAATCGACATGGTGATCTGCGGGCTGGCGCTCGGTCATCTGCCGAATTTGCAGGAGTCGATGGACGAAATCGGGCGGGTGCTGAAGCCGGGCGGCGCGGCGCTGATCAGCGACGTGCATCCGTTCGCGGCGCTCGGCGGCGGGCGGCGCACCTTTCGCGGCTCGGATGGCGGCGTGTACGCGGTCGAACACTATCCGCACCTGTATGCGGATTATCACAAAGCGGCGTTGGAAGCCGGGCTGGAAATTGGAGCGGTGCTGGAGCCGCGGCACGAGCGCGTGCCGGTGGTGCTGGCGCTGCGGCTTTACAGGCGGGGACGGGCGATCAATACGTAGCCGCCAACGATGGCGGCGATGATCCCTGGAGGAAGGCACAGCGCCAGGAACAGCCGGGCGAACTGGGTCACGCCCAGATTGCCGAGCACCACCCAGAACACGACAAACAGGATGATCGCGGTGACGCCGAGGATCGCGCCGAAAATGCTCGCGCGCGACAGCGCTCGTCGGTTTACGGGACTCGGCGGGTTGGGTGAGTTATCCATCATTCCTCCGTAACTAAGAGTTTAACATCAAACATGCGTGGTTTCGATGGTCGGTTTACATTGCCCGAAAGCCGATTATGCTTGAGGAAACGCGGTGAAGCGATGAATCGGAGATGCCCATGTTGAACAGCTTACCGGATGAGGTGCTCGCCCGGCGCGAGCGGCTGCCTGTCAAGCCGGACGCCGTCACGCTGGAAGGGAAGCGGGTGCGGCTC
>JADLHH010000054.1 GCA_020848855.1 Anaerolineae bacterium
ATCGGGCGTACGATTTTGTGTACATTGCGCCGCCGCAGTACAAGGGCATGTGGGCGGCAGCACTGCAGGCATTGGAAGCCAACCCGGCGTGGCTGCACCCGGAAGGCAGCGCAATCGTCCAGATCGACCCGACCGAAAACGAGCCGCTCACGCTGACCCGGTTCGCGCAGTACGACGAGCGCCGCTACGGCAATACCCTGTTGTTGTTTTTACGCCCGGAACACCATCACCCGGAGGAACAGTCTCGTGGTTGACATGCACACGCTGGAGTCAGTCGTCGATGAGCTGCTCCGACTCTACAATGTGACCGCGCCGCCGATCCCCATCGAGCAGATGCTGCAGAAGCCGCACCCCGATATGTGGGAGGACGTGGATATCAACGAATTCTCGTCCAGCTTCCTGAGCATTTCGACGCCGTTCGCGCCACGCATGTCGCTGGCGCGTTTTCTGGCGCGGCATATCGCCAGGAGTCCCTGGGGCGTCAAGCGCGGGCTGGGCGCAATCGAGGATGACGGGCTGATCCACCCGTTCGCGCGCATCCTGACCATGCCCGGCGGGCTGGTGATGGAGATCAACGAACAATCGCGCACGCCGGAGCTGATCAGCCTGCATTTTGAAGTGCCGGAAGCCGACGCAAGCCTGCGCCTGCAGGATTTGGCGGATTATTCCGCGTGATGCCCGTTTCTCCTGCCGACGTGCTGGCGTGCAAAGCGCAGCGCGTCGTCGGTGCTGACGATCTCGCCGGTCACCTGCCCTTCGCGGATGCGTTCCAGCAGGTCGCCGACAGCCGGACCGGGGGATAAGCCGAGCGCCCGCATCAACTGGCTGCCGTTGACCAGCGGCGGCGGGTCGATCAGCCGGTCGCGTTCGTTGTAGTAGGCGTTCAGCAGCGCCTGCGCGCGCTCGACCAGCACCAGCCACCGATCCTGATCAAGCCGCGAGCCGACCGCGCCCAGATAATCCGCCAGCGTTAGCACGATCAGGTCGATCCCGGTTTCGCCCAGCAGTTTCCAGAAGCGGTAGATCACCAGCGGCGTCAGATCATCTGCCCACAGCGCCGAACCCATGTGATAGCGAACGAGCGTCACCACACAATCAATTTCGGCACGGCTGAGGCGCAGCGCCTCGCAGCGCTCCGCCGCCGCGTCCGCGCCGACGGATTCATGCCGGCGAAAGCGCGGCTGCCTGTTCTCGTCCTGCACCGACGCGACCATCGGCTTGCCAATGTCGTGCAGCAGCGCCGCCAGCAGCAGCAGGGCACGATGCGAGCGGTCGTCGGGACCGACGCCGCCAAAATGCACCTGAAGCGGCTCCCGGAAGCGATCCAGCGCCACCGCGACCATGCCGAGGTTGAACTGGGCGGCGGTCGAGTCGGTGCGGCGCGGGCTAATCACGGTGAGAATGTCGTGCAGACTGTCGACCACTGCCAGGGTATGATTCCAGCCGTCGTAAGCATGATCACGATGCTGCTGCAAGCCGTGAAGCGGCTCAAGCTCCGGGATGATCCGGGTGAGCAAATCGAGCCGGTCGGCGACGCGCAGCGCGGTGACGGGCTTATCGACCGCCAGCAGCTTGAACAACTCGTCGCGCACGCGCTCCATCGACGTGTCGAGCAGGCGCGGCGCGTTGGCGCGGATATCGTCCTGGGTTGCCGGTTCGATGCGAAAGCCGAACTGCACGCTCTGGCGCACGGCGCGCAGGGCGCGAATCGGGTCATGGACGATGGCATCCGGGTTGCAGCGGCGGATCAGCTTATCGATGGCGTCTTTCGCGCCGCCGGTCGGGTCGATCACGACGTTCACGTCGCGCAGGTCGACCGCCATCGCGTTGATGGTGAAGTCGCGGTCGAACAGATCGGCGTCGAGCGTGCCGCCGCGAAAGCCGGACACATCGACCGCCAGCCGTCCGTCAGGCGTGTCGATCAGCGCGCGCGCCACGTCGCGCTCGGCGTCCAGCACGTAGAACGCGCCGCCCATGCCGTTGGCGATGCGCCGCGCCAGCGCGATGCCGCCTTCCGGCACGGCGATGTCGATATCCTTGACAGGACGACGCAGCAGCGCATCGCGCACCGCCCCGCCGACGATGTAAACCGGCTGGGCACGTTCCGCCAGCAGTTCCTGCAGGTCGTAGACGGCATCCGACCAAGCCAGTATCAAATCAGTCATCGTTACTCGCTGAGCAGGGCTTCGGGACGAACGACGCCGATGAACGGCAGGTTGCGATACTTCTCGTCGAGATCCAGCCCGTAGCCGAACACGAACTTGTCCTCAATCACGAAGCCGGTGTAGTCCGGCTCGATTTTGACGACGCGGCGGCTGGCTTTGTCAAGCAGCGTACACAGGCGGATGCTCGCCGGGTGCCGCGCTTCCAGCATGTCCATGACGAAGCGCAGCGTATAGCCGCTGTCGATGATGTCTTCGACGATCAGCAGGTTTTTGCCGGTGACGGTCTCTTTCAAGTCCATGTCAATACGGACGTTGCCGGTCGCCGTGCGCCCTCCGCGCCCATAGCTCGACACCGCCAGAAAGTCGATCTCGTGCGGGATGGTGATGTGACGCATCAGGTCGGTGAGGAACATCACCCCGCCCTTGAGGATGCAGATCAGCATCAGCCGGTCGCGCTCGGCATAGTCGGCAGAAATCTCCGCGCCCAGTTCGGCGATCCGGGCTTGCAGCGTATCCGAATCGATCAGAATTTCCTGAAGATACTTCTCGTAAGGAAGCGTCATACCCTACCCTCCGCCGCGAATTATAGCAGTAATCCCCTATAAAACCGCAGAATGACGGTGGTAGAATGATCAAACCGACAGGGGTGCGAACAATTCACCCCTGTAATCGTCTTATGGCGAATTTTCGAATGACTATGGCAATTCATACGCGAACCATTACCCCATCCCGCCCGCGCGAAACGGTCTGCATGACCTTCGCCGACGGTCTCGTGCTTGAAGGACCGATCGGCACGACCATCGAGGCGTTCATGGACGCGGCGCGGGACGAGCACCCCGAATTATTCCCGGCTCCGCTGATCGCGGCGATCTACAACGCCCGGCTGCGCGAACTCAGCCACGTCCTGCATCAGGACGGGACGCTCGATCCTGTGCTGCTGAACAGCACCGATGGCGGGCGCATCTACCGCCGCTCGCTGGTGCTGCTGCTCACGACGGCGTTTAGCGATCTGTGGCAGGAAACCGCTGTCAACGTCAGCTATGCCGTGCCTGACGGCGGCTTCTACTGCATTCTGCCGAACCGCCCGGCGTTCGACCCTTCCGAACTGGAGCGGCTCGAAGCGCACATGCGCCACATCGTCGCCGAAAACAGCCCGATTACCAAGCAGATCGTGCCGCTCGAAGAAGCGGTCGCGTTGTTCGAGGCGCGCGGCGACGACGACAAAGTACGCCTGCTGGAACAGCGCTCGCGCAGCGTCCTGACGCTGTACACGCTGCGCGGTCGCTCCGACTATTACTACGGCTACATGGTGCCGTCAACCGGATACCTGCGCACATGGCGGCTGGTCGAGGCGAAAAACGGCTTTATTCTGCAGTACCCGCACGCCGCGTCACCGACGCAGCTTGAGCCGATCCAGCCGTTCAGCAAGATCGGCGCGATTTTCACCGAGTCGGAAGACTGGCTGCGCAAGCTGGGCGTCGAGGACATCGGGCGGCTCAACCGAATTGTGCGCAACGGGCACGTTCAGGAGTTGATCCTGATCGCCGAAGCGTTGCACGAGCGGAGAATCGCCGAGATCGCGGGCGAAATCGCCCAACGGCACGAACAGCAGGGCTTGCGGCTGGTGCTGATCGCCGGACCGTCGTCGTCGGGCAAGACGACGTTCTCGAAACGGCTGGCGATTCAGTTGTTGGCGCACGGGCTGCGCCCGTTCACGCTGGAACTCGATATGTACTTCATCGACCGCGAGCGCACCCCGCGCGATTCCGAGGGCAACTACGATTTCGAATCGCTCGACGCCATCAATCGCGTGCTGTTCAACGAGCATCTGGTCGGGCTGATCGGCGGCGACGAAGTGGTGCTGCCGCGCTTCGATTTCATCGCTGGCAAGAGCGTCACCGGGCGCACCGCCCGGCTAAATGAGAACCAGATCATCATCATCGAGGGGATTCACGGGCTGAACCCGCAGTTGGTAACCCGCATTCCGCCGGAGCAGATTCACCGGATATACGTTTCGGCGCTGACTGGACTGAACGTCGATTACCACAACCGGGTTTCAACCACCGACCTGCGCTTGCTGCGGCGCATCACCCGCGACGCGGCGACGCGCGGCTACAGCGCGACCGACACGATCCTGCGCTGGCCGAGCGTGCGCCGGGGCGAGAAGCGCAACATCTTCCCGTACCAGGAAAACGCCGACGTGATGTTCAACTCGTCGCTGGTATACGAACTGGCGGCGCTGCGTCCGCTGGTCGAGCCGCTGCTGCTTCAGGTCGAGGTCAGCACGCCGCCGCACATCGAAGCCAACCGGCTGCTGTCGTTCCTGCGCTGGGTACAGCCGCTTACCGACGAACAGCGCGCGCTGATCCCGGACACGTCGCTGCTGCGCGAATTCATCGGCGGGTCGATTCTGGATGCGTACCATCCGGCAGACCTCGGCTAACGCTCCCGCTAACGCATCGGCTGACGCTTCGGCTGACACCTGCCCACCGCCAACCCACCTGTTTCTGGGACTTGCGCATATCCTGTAAGGGATATGATTAGAATAGATAGTAGATAACCTCGGTATCGACAGGCAAGGAGGCGTATTCATGCGGAAATTATCAGTCGTGCTCGCAATCGTGATCGTGCTGAGCGTCCTGATGGCGTTCCCGGCGGCGGCGGGGGGCAACGCACCGTCATGCTCCGGCTCGCTCTCGACCATGCTCGTGGTCGGCGGGCGCGGGCAAATCGCCCAGACGTTCAGCACACTGTATGACGCTCCCGCCGGAAACCCGATCCAGATCGTGGAAGCCCCGGCGCAGTTCACGGTGATCGCCGGTCCCGTCAGCGATGGCTGGCTGTGTTATTTCTACGTTCAGTACGACAGCGGGCTGGTCGGCTGGGCAATCGAAAGCCAGGTCGCCAGCGAATGGGGCGACAATATGTACTGGCTGATCCCGGTATTCGCCCCGGTTCCGGTCAATCCGCTGTGCCCCGGCGGTCTGGTGAATCAGCTTTCGATTGGCGTGCGCGGCTACGTCGTCAGCACCTACAGCACCCTGCGCGACTCGCCCGGCGGCGCGCCGATCCAGCGCGTGTACTCGCCGTCGCAGTTCACGGTGATCGGTGGTCCCGAAACCGACGGCTACCTGTGCTACTACCAACTGCTGTACGACAACGGCGCGACCGGCTGGGCATCGGAAAGCCAGCTTGTCAGCCCATGGGGCAGCAACAAGTACTGGCTCGCCCCAGTCACATCGTAGACGAACTAACCCCGCATTGTCCGAGGGGCGCATAGCGTACGCGCCCCTTTTTGTTTGCCGTGTTCACATTAAGAGCCAGAACGCCGCGCAGTTTGCCGCAGCGCACGGCGTAACATATCCTGAGAATCATTCCAGTTTTGTTATGTGGGATAACTGCCTGCCGCGTCCAGCGAAGCCAAACGATTCCCCCTGTTGCACGGTATTGTATTCGGAGATAAACTCGAATCTAATGATTTTCAAACCAATTATTTACCGATTAGTTTCGAAGAAAGGAGGAGAACCATGCGCAGAGCCGTCATTTTCGTCGTCATCGTCCTGCTGGTCGTCTGCATGTCATCGACCGTGACCGCTACTGGCTCGGTCGATCCCGCCTGTCCCGGTTCGCTGCAAAATCAGCTCACCATCGGGATGCGCGGGCAGATCGCTCACCGTTCCAGCACCCTGCGCACAGAGCCGGGCGGCGCGGGTAACGTGATCTTCGCGCCGGCTGAATTCACCGTCCTGGAGGAGCCGAAGTGCGCCGGAACTGGTCCGCTGCTGTGGCTCCACATCCGCTATGACGCCGGGCAGGAAGGCTGGGCATCGGAAAGCCAGGTGTACAGCATTTACGGCGACGATAACTATTGGCTG
>JADLHH010000055.1 GCA_020848855.1 Anaerolineae bacterium
CGTCGTCTGTTCTGGTTGGTCGGCTTATTGGTCGTCGTCGTGCTTTTCTCGTATGTGCTAGCCTGGTACAGCGCCTATCGCCTCTCTCAGGGCTACTTACAGGATGCCGACGCCAGCTACGACCGAGGTGAATATCTGAACGCGCTGGTCGGCTACCGCGAGTTTGACGACCAGCAGCAGCGATACGTGGATCGCGGCGGCTACATGGAAGTCGAGCGCATCTGGGCGGATCAATATGCGCTGCCCGTGCCGCCGGACGTGGTTCAGGCACGCCAGCGGATCGACGAGATCGTCAATTTGCTGCTGACGATTGACGATGCCGAAGTCTTCGTTCAGGCGAACATCGGGCGCTCCAACCCCTATCTGGGGTTAATCTATCTGCGTCTCGGCGAGCTGTACGAAGCGGCGAGTCGCACTGCCGACGCAAACGATATCTATTCGTCGTTTGCCGATCTTTTCCCGGACGATGCCGAACTGGACGCCCGCGCTCAGCAGAACCTTCAACGGCTTGCGTCCCCTTGACTCGCATCTCACAGGTGAACCAAATGGCACAACTCCAAAACCAGTATGGCTATTTCAGCGACGATGGCAGGGAATACGTCATTACCCGCGCTGATACGCCGATGCCCTGGATCAACGTCATTTCAAACGGCGATTACGGCTTCACGATTTCACAGGCGGGCAGCGGTTATAGCTGGCGAACACATGCCAGCCTGAATCGCATCACGCGCTGGGATCAGGATTTGATCCGCGACGAGTGGGGCAAATATCTGTATCTGCGTGACGCCGACACGGGCGAGTTCTGGTCGCCGACCTTTCAGCCCTGCGGCGCGGCGCTCGAAGCCTATCAGGTACGGCATGGCATGGGTTACACGGTGATCGAAAGCAATCAGTCCGGCATCGTCAGCGAGATCAGCTATTTCGCGCCACTCGACGCGCCCTGCGAAATCTGGCTGCTGCGGCTCACCAATCACCGTGAAACGCCGCGCCGTCTGCAAATCTTCAGCTATTTGGAGTGGCTGCTCGGCGCTGCCCCGGACTGGCATCGCGAATTCCACCGTACCTTCATTGAAACCGAATACGACGCTGATCATCACGCGCTGCTGGCGACCAAAGTCTTGTGGGAACTCCCAGTCGAAAGCCGATCCCACTGGAACCGCTCGTGGGAATATGTCGCCTTTCACAGCGTTTCTCTGACGCCAGCGGGCTTTGACGGCGACAAGCGCGACTTCCTCGGTCGTCATGGGCATCTTTCCAAGCCGCAGGCGCTCGTCAGCGGGCAGTCGTGCGGGAATGTCGGACGCTGGGGCGACGCGATTGGCAGCTTGCAGGTTGCGCTCACCCTTCAACCGGGCGAAACGCAGGAAATCGCCTTCACCCTCGGCGCCGCCGAGACTAGAGCCGAGGCACTGCCAACCTGCACGCGCTTTCAGGCGTTGGGCGAAGTCCATACGGCGCTGGACGCGGCGCGGCGTTACTGGCGCGATCTGACCGAACGTTTGGTCGTCGAGACGCCCGATCCGGCGCTCAATTTGATGGCGAACGGCTGGCTTCAATATCAAGCCATCAGTGGGAGACTGTTCGGGCGTACAGCCTACTATCAAACCGGCGGCGCTTATGGCTTCCGCGACCAGCTTCAGGACAGCCTGACCTGGCTGCTGTTGGGTCATCCGGAAAAAAACCTGGAACAAATTCAGCTTCACGCGCGCCATCAATATCAGGATGGTGTCGTGCTTCACTGGTGGCATCCATTGGCGGAGACCGGGCAGCGATCCGAGTATAGCGACGATTTGCTCTGGCTGCCGTTCGTGACTATCCATTATCTGCGCGAAACGGGCGACTTCACTTGTCTTGATCTGGATATTCCCTTCTACGATGGCCGCTCGGCGTCCCTGCGCGATCACTGCCTGCGCGCTTTCGATCTGGCGTTGGAGCGGCGCAGCGCGCGCGGCTTGCCGCTGATCCTCAAAGCCGACTGGAACGACGGCATGAACGCGGTCGGCGTCGAAGGGTGCGGCGAAAGCGTCTGGATGGCACACTTCCTGCACTATCTGCTCCGCGCCTGGGCGGAGCTTCCCGTTTGCGATGCACAGACGGCGGATCGCTTCCTGCGCGAGGCTGATGACCTCCGCGAAGCAGTCAATCGCCATGCCTGGGATGGGGCGTGGTACTGGCGCGCCACAACCGACGCGGGTGCGTTGGTTGGATCACACCAGTCGCGCGCGGGGCGCATTTTTCTCAACGCGCAAACGTGGTCTGTCATCGGCGGCATTGCCGACGAGGTGCGTGGTCGGCAGGCGATGGCGTCGGCACGCGAACATCTCTATGCCGAGTACGGCCCGCTGCTCCTATTCCCCGCTTTCACGCAGTCCGACCCGCACATAGGCTATCTGACTCGCTACGCGCCGGGTGCGCGCGAGAACGGGGGCGTCTACTGCCATGCAGCGTGCTGGGCAGTGCTGGCGGAGCGGAAGATGAACGGCGTGGAGGCGGCGTATCGTCTATGGCGCAGTTTCTGCCCGCCTGTTCGTGCGGCGAACCCCGATGTCTATGCAGGCGAACCCTATGTTATGCCCGGCAATGTCGCGGGACCGCAGGCGGCTGTCCCCGGTCAGGCAGGCTGGACGTGGTATACCGGGTCAGCCGGATGGTATCTACGAGCGCTGGTCGAGGGCGTGCTGGGCATCGAAGCACATCTGGATGGACTGCATCTCAATGCCGACCTGCCCGACGAATGGGACCAGTTCCGCGTGCGTCGGATTTATCGCGGGGCGACCTACGACATCACGGTGCGGCGGGCGGTGGGGAATGAAGTTCCTCATTGTCTGGTTAACGGCGCAACTTGGCAAGGTGAGCGATTGCCGGTTGGCGAGTCGGGGTCGGTTCAACGGGTGGAATTCAGTTTATGAAACTTAATTGACAGCGCGTCCCATTCAGTCGGCATGGATCGTACTCGCATTTTCTGGTTTGGAGACACAGGGAGCCAGCCTGCAGGACTCTATTTACGGAGCGTACACGGCGACACACCCTATCCCGGCAGTATGTGTCGGCTGGAACTGCATCACCATCACCGGACAATTCCTTATGAATTCAATGCTTCGCCAACAGCCCTGAGACTTGAATCCGCACAGGGAGTGGTGACGATTTGCATCGCTGAACCGAAAGTGCTAAGTCGCCAAGAACGCCAAGAGAATGTCTCTGTGTTCTCCGCGGTCTCTGTGGTTGGATGTTCTTAGGATGGTCTGTGGAGCAGTCTATGCCTAAATACCTCAGCGCGGACGAAGCCGCCGACCTGCTCGGCATCAGCAAGGCGACGCTTTACGCCTACGTCAGCCGGGGGCTGGTACGTTCGGAGCGCGGCACGGCGAAGCAGCGCGCCCGCCGCTATCTGGCAGAGGACGTGCGGAAGCTGGTCGAGCGCAAAGCCTACCGCCGCGACCCGGCGCAGGTGGCGCAGGACGCGCTCCACTGGGGCACGCCCGTGCTCGATTCGGCGCTGACGCTGATCGCCGATGGGAAGCTGTATTATCGTGGGCGCAGCGCGCTGGCACTGGCGCGGACGGGCACGATTGAGCAGGTCGCCGCGCTGCTGTGGACGGGCGATATGGCGCAGGCAGGGGCATTATTCGGGACGCATCCTGCGACCGCCGCCATTCTCGCGCAGATCGACCCCGCGCTGCCACCGGTCCGGCGGATGATGGCGGCGCTGGTGCTGGCGGATGATCTCGCCAGTTACGATCTCCGCCCTGAAGCGGTCGCGCGGACAGGCGCGCGCATTCTCGCGCTGCTGGCGTCGGCGGCAACTTTGCATCAGCCTGAAGCGGACGCCGGCATCGCTGCCCACGTGCGCCGGATGTGGCAGCCAGGTATACCCGGAAGCGACCGGTTGATCGACGCCGCGCTCATCCTGTGCGCCGACCACGAGCTGAACGTCTCGGCGTTCACCGCCCGCATTGTTGCCTCGGCGGAAGCCAACCCCTATGTGGTGGTCACGGCAGGGCTGGCGGCGCTGCAGGGCTTCCGGCACGGCGGCAACACCGCCCGCGTCGAAGCCTACTTGAACGAGGTCGCCGCACCGGAGCGCGTCGCTTCGGTGACTGCCGACCGGCTGCGGCGCGGCGAGCGCATCCCCGGCTTCGGACACTCACTCTACCCGAATGGCGACCCGCGTGCGCGGGTACTGCTGGCGCTGCTGGCGGAGACCTGTCCCGACTCGCCGGACGCAGCGTTTATCACGCAGGCGGGCGAGCAGGTCGCGGCGATGATCGGGCATCAGCCGAACATCGACTTCGCGCTGGTGGCGCTGGCGCGTGTGTCGCGTCTGCCCGCAGGTTCGCCGCTGACTCTGTTCGCGCTCGGTCGCACGGTTGGCTGGATCGGGCACGCCATCGAGCAGTACGGCAGCGGTTCGCTGATCCGCCCGCGCGCCCGCTACGTCGGCGAGCCGCCGGAAGCCTGAACCTCCCCGAAATGTGGAGGGCAGCCGCCCGCATTATCGGCTACAATCACAGGTGTATAGGCACGCACATTCAGCGATATCGACGCATGAGGAGCGCACCATGACGCAGGGACCCGAAAAAGTAATCGGCGAGTGGCACGAGAGCAAGGCGAATATCCAGTTCTGGCTGAAGACCATCCTGACACTGTCCCTGTGGTACTGGCTGTTCTTTCGGCACAACCAGATTCGCCTGACGACTCGCCGCGTGATCCAGCAGCGGGGCAGCTTCATCACCACCAACGATACGTCAACCAGCATCGAGAACATCACCAACGTGGATGTGAACATATCGCTGCTGGGGCGCATCTTCAACTACGGGGACATCAACATCCAGACGGCGGGGTCGAGCGCCGCCGAAATCGCCGCCAAGCGTCTGCAGAATCCCGACCGGCTGCGGGACGCCATCTTTGATCTGCGCGACGGACGGCTTGACGAGACGACACTCTAGTGCCTAACGGTTGATTTCTGGCGTTTCGTCGCGCGGGAAGCTGCTTTCGAAATCGGCGCGCTCGTCGGCGAAGGCGTCGACGTGGTAATCGCCCGCCGCCGCGCCGCGCCCGTTGAGCGAGCGGTAAGCGCAGTAGCGGCAAAAGTCTGTGTCGTCGGTCAGCGGGAAATCGTCCTCGCCGCGCCGAGCGATATCCGCCGCCAGCGCTTCCAGATACGCGCCGTCGCGCTCGTATTGCTCGGCGGAGTAAGTGAAAACTTCTGGCTGCTGCGGGAATTCGGCAAACCAGTAGATCAGGCTGATCTTAGCAGGGTCGATGGGTGTGCCGCCGTTGAGGTGCGCGCCCGCCTGCGCCAGCAGGTAGGGGTAGACCCGCGTCTGCAGGCGGCGTTCCAGCGTCCGGCGCTCCGGGCGGACGAGCGCCGTCTTCCAGTCCACGATCACGGCGCGCTCGCCGATTGCCAGCAGGTCATAGCGTGCCACTATCCGTCGATCTCCCAGCGGCGCGCTCAGCGTGATTTCCGGCAGCCGCTTCTCCGGCAAATCCGCCGGCGCGTGTGCCCGATAATCCTTCCACCATTGAGCGACAATTTCATCCGGGAGCATGGCTTCCAGCGCATCCACCGGAATTCCGATCTGGTGCTGGTGGATGAGGTGATGAAAGCGCACGGCACGTTCGACGTGCTGCTCGAACGGGCGCAGCGGCTCGGCTTCGGCGGCAGGATAGACAAGCTGACGAACGCAGCGCAGGTAGAAGCGGCGCGGGCAGTCGACGAAGTCTTGCAGGCTGCTGGCGCTGAACTGAAAATCGTCTGGCAGCTTCATGAGCTTCGCCCCGCGTGGTAGGCTTGCAGCGCCGCGAACGGGATCGCCTGCTGCTGGTCGCCGCGTCGCCCGGTGTTCCAGGTGACGATCAGGTCTTTGCGCGCCCGCGTGATGCCGACGTACAGCAGCCGCAGTCGCTCGGCGATGTAGTCGAAGCGCGCCTGCTCGGTCGCCTTGCCTTCGACGTAATCGAAATGCTCCGGGTCGGCGCAGGCGCGAAGCTGTGCCAGCGCTTCGGCTTCGAGGTTGAGCCGGTCGCGCACGAACCAGCGCTCGGCGATAAACTGCTCGTCGCGCATCCCCGACGGAAAATCGTAGCTGTTGACCGACATCAGGTAAACGCGATCCCACTCCAGCCCTTTGGCGCTGTGCATGGTGGTGATCGTCACCTTGCCCCGGTGCTTCTGCGGGTCGAAGGCGCGGCTCTCGTCGTCCACGCCCAGAAAGCGGCGCTCGTTGCGGGCGATCACTGCCAGCTCCTCGGTGAACTGCGGCAGCCGCCAGTCGGGGTGCTGGTCGGCGTACTGGCGCAGCAGGATGCCGATGCTGTGGGCGACGGCGAAGTCGGCGGCGCTGCGGAATAAATCCTGCGCCAGCACCAGAATCAACTGGTCGACCGGCAGCACGACCGCTTCCTGCCAGCGGCGCACCCGGTCGCGGAAGCCGCGCAGTTGATCGCTCACCTCGGCGTCGACCGCGATCATCTCGGTGATTTCGGGGTCGTCGCGCAGCCAGTCATTACCCAACTGCGGGTACAGATAATCCTCAACGCGCTTGATGCGCCGGATGTGGCTGACGACCCGCTCCAGCCGCTCGGCGCTGGCGGGGTCGTCGCGCTCGTCGCGCCGCCACACCTTGAACACCGTGCCGAGGTGCAGCGACGAATCCGGCTGCGACAGGTATTGCAGTACGTTTCCGAGCGCGCCCGCCGCCTCGCGCGTCGAAGTCGAGCTTTGCAGCAGTTCGACGTACTCGACGCCGTCCGCGCCGCGCTGCTTGAGCGCGTCGATCACGTCGTAGCCGCGCCGGTTGCGGGGCACGAGCACGGCGGCTGTTTCGTCGGGGTGTTCCGGCAGCCAGCGCGCCAGCGAATCGACCACCGCCTGAATTTCCTGATCCGGTGTGAGCGCGCGGTCGAATAGCACGATCTTCGCGCTATCGGCGGGTGGGTTGGGGTTCGGATCGCCGGATGGGGCAGGCTCGATGTACGGCGGCTGCAGCGGCTCGCGCGCCCGGATCGCCGGTTCGGGGTGGCGCTCGTTTGTCCAGCGGATCAGGTAGTTGGCAAGGTCGATAATCGGCTTTGCCGAGCGCCCGGAATTCGACAGTTCGCGGCGCTGCACGCCCGGCTCATTCAGGAAACTCCACAGGTGTTCCGGCTTGGCGGTCGTGAACGTCTCGTAAATCGCCTGATTCGGGTCGCCCATGCGCACCCAGTTGCCCGACTCGCCCGCCAGCAGCCGCAGAATCCGCTCCTGAAGCAGGCTGCTGTCCTGCGCCTCGTCCTCAAGGATGTACGTCCACTGGTGGCGCAGGCGCTCCAGATAGGTTTCATCCAGTTCCAGCGCCTTGAGCGCCAGCCGGATCAAATCCTGAAAATCGACCGCGCCGCGTGCGCTCAGCCCGCGCTGGTAACTGGCGTAAATCGACTGGCACATCTCGGCTAATGGCAGCGGCTCGCCGAAGCGCTCAAGCTGGCGGCGGATGTCGTCCGGCGTTAGCTGCGCGTCCTTCGCCGCCTTGATGAAATTGCCCGCAATCGTCGTGACGTAATCCGCCCACTGATCCTGCCTGATCAGCGCGCGGCGCTCGTCGTCCAGATCAGGCGCGAGGTACAGGTCGGCAGCGCCGGGGTTGGCGCGCGCCCATGCCAGCGCCGCGTCCTGTAAAATCGTCGCCGCTTCGCGCTCGTCCACGATCTGGAATCCGTCTTCCAGTGCGACCAGGCTCGGTCGGTCGCGCACGATGTCGTTGCACAAGCCGTGCAGCGTGCGCACGCGGCAGCCGACGTTCGGCAGCAGCCCGCTGTCGTCCATGAAGGCGCGCACCTGCCGGGCGAAGTTGTCGACGGCGGAATTGACCAGCGTGACGATCAGCACCTCCTGATCGTCGGTCAGCCCACCTTCGGCGACCAGCTTCGCCGCCAGCGCCGAAAGCGTGATGGTCTTGCCGCTGCCGGGCACGGCGGCGACGCCCATCCTGCCACCGGTGTAGTCCAGAACCGCCTGTTGGCGTGGGCGCGGCTTAAACATCGGCTTCCCCCTGATCGGCGTTGTCCTGCGCGGAGACGCGGCGCAGCACCCGGCTGAAGGCGCGAAGCAGTTCGCCCTGCGCCTCGTAGCCGTTCTCGCCCAGTTCGCTGATGCCGAAATACACCCGCTGGCGGCAGCGCCGGATCAAGCCGAGCGCTACCCGAAACAGCGTCTCGCGGCGCAGGTCGAATTCGCGGTCGTCCGTCCACTTGTCGCCCGGTCGCCACTGCTTGCTGAGGACGTAGGCGTGGGTGAGCGGCTGGTTGAGGCGCTCGAACCACAGGCGGCTGCCGATGTCCAGCCAGAACTGGTACTGGGCAGGCTGGTTGGCGAGCAGGAAGGTGTAAGCGGGCGCGATCAGCACGCCCTCGGCGCGCTGGCGCAGCGATTGATTGCCGACCACGCCGCGCTGCACCAGATCGACGTATTCGCGCCCCAGCGGCGTCCCGGCGATGTTTTTGCCGCCGAGCGTGCGCCGGAAGTCCCGCGCCGAATCGACCAGATTCGAGACGTGGTCGGCGGCTTCGGTGTCGTCGTAAAAGCCAAAGCCGCGCTGCGACAGCACCTCGCCAAACAGCAGACTGAAGAAATGGTCGAGTTCCGCCTCCGGCGGCGAGGGCGGCTCAGCTTCGGCTTTCTTCTTGCGCCTGCCTTTGCGCTTCGGCTCCGGCGGGACGGCGGGCGGTTCGTGGCGGCTGGCGTAGTCTTCCAGCCAGCCGCGCAGCGCGTCGTAGCGCTCGCCCAGCACCGGGCTGATGCGCTCCTGCGTCTCGTCGCGCAGGTTGTCGAACGGCGCGAGCCGCGACTTGCTCTCGTGATCAGGGTAGGCGTCGCGGGCGAGAAGCTGTGCCCGCACCAGATCGAGTGATTTGCCCGGCTCCAGCGTGCCGAGCGCCTGCATCAGCGCGTAGGCGACATCGGGCGCGGGCGGCTGGATGCCCCACGCCGGGTGCGCCAACTGCGCCAGCGTTAGCAGACAGCGGACAGCAGGCTGGTCGCGCAGGCTGCGCGACGGGCGGTGCGAGCGCGTCGGGATGCCTTCCAGCCGCTGCATGAGCGAGAATTTCAGCGCGTCCGGCATGAGCGGCGCCATCACGACGATCTCGCCGGGCGGGACGGACTCTTCGTCCACCAGCCGCCGAACTTCATCCGCGACCTTGTCGAGCATCTCCGGGTAGAAGCGGCTGACGGCGTAATCGAGCGCGGCGCGCGGGTCGCCGGGCAGGTCTTCGGCGAACTGGTCGAGCGCGCGCCCCAGCTCGTTGCCGAGCGCGGCGAGATCGAGCGAAGCGGCGAACGATTCGGTCAGCTCGACGTACTGGTCGCAGGCGGCGCGCAGCGTGTAGCCGTTGTCGGGGTCGGCGCCCAGATAACTGCGGTAGCCAGCATCGCTGTCGTAGATCACCAGCGCCGATTCAAAATGGGGCAGCCATTCGCGCATGATGTCCTGCGCCGCGGCGTTCTCTTCCTCGACATTCTCGGCAATCAGATGGTGATAGCGACCGAGCAGCAGGTCACGGCAGGCGGGCAGCACCCACAGATATTTGACGAACACGTCCATCTGCAGCGAGAAGTCGAGCAGGTTGTGTTGCAGGCAGAAGGCGCGAAAACGGGTAGCACATTCCTGCACCTGCTCGAAGATATTCGCCTGCGCAGGGTCGCCCAGCCAGGCATCGCGCAGTCGCACGCCGATTTCGGTGTGCGGGAAGCCGACCACTGCCGACTTGTTGAGGTTGTCGAGCATCTGGATGTACAGACGGCTGCGTTCCATCGTGACCGACTCGAAATAGCCGCGCTCCGCGATCAGCGGGGCGGCAATATGCGCCATGACGTACTGCGCCGCCTCAAAGTTGAGGAAAGTCGGCAGCGTTTCGGGCTTGGCGAAACCGGCTTTCGCGCCAATCAGCGGCCAGAACAATTCGATCATGCCGATGGCGATGCCGCTCATGGTGCTGACGTTCACCTGACCGCCGGGCGGCAGATCGACCGTGCGCAGGGCGCGGCGGTAGGGCTGCGCCAGCGTGTGCTGGGGCACGAGCACGAGGATTTCGTCCGCCGGGACGCCGGTTTGGAGCAGGTGCAGCATCCGGCGCACGCCGACGGTGGTTTTGCCGGTGCCGGCTGCGCCTTCCAGAAACACCCTGCCAGGGCGGGCGATCAGGTCGCGCTGAGAGTTCGTGAGTTGGATCGTTTGATCGAACATAGTTTCTAATATTCTATCCTGAAAATGCAAAAAAAGCTACTATCTAGCGGTCAGGGGAATAGTGAATATCAAGGATACATCGGTAGGGACTTGGCATCGCGAGGCTGATGTTTTCTCCCCTCTCCCCGAACTTGTTCGGGCACACGCCTTGCGTAACGTGACCGCAGGTCACGCGAGAGGGGAAAGCTTACCGAAGGTATGCCGGGGTGAGGGGGAATTGTAGCATCTCCTCGATTTTCACCACTCCCGCGTTCAGCAAAAATCGCAACCCGTTGGGGCGACGATACGTAACCTAATACATCTGCTCTCATATTTCGCTGACTGCTGATAGCTGACCGCTAATCGCAGACTTTTGAACACTTCCTGAGTCTCCTTCGTAATTGGGAATAGACAGGAGCGTAGGGCACTTGACCGAGCATGAACTTCTACTGCGAGCGCAGGGTGGCGATGACGATGCTTTCGAGCAGCTTCATGCCGCGCTGTCGCCGGGAATCGGTCGCTTTGTGCGGCGTTTGATCGGCGATGGGCAGGAAGCCGAGGACGTGGTGCAGGACACGATGATGGCGCTGTATCTCAATCTGAACCGGATCGAGCCGGTCGAGAAGCTGCGCCCGTATGTGTACCGCATCGCGCGGAACCGCTGCTATGATATTCTGCGGCGAACCCGGCGCTACGACGAAGTTTCAATCGACGAGGATGACGACGATCCGCTGCGGGTGAGAGTCTCCTTCGAGATCGCCGACGAGCGGGCGACGCCGCCCGACGAGCTGGCGCACTGGCTTCTGCTTCATCTAGAAGTGCGCGAGGCGATGGACAGCCTGCCCGAACTCCAGCGCCAGACGCTGATCCTGTTTGCCGATGAAGGGCTGACCTACGCCGAAATCGCGGAAGTGATGGGCGTGAACATCGGCACCATCAAGTCGCGGCTGTTCCACGCCAAGCGCACGCTGCGCGCCCGGCTGAAGCCGGAGACGCTGGCGGCGATCCTGGAAGGGCTGGGCGCGGACGAAGCCGAATCTACCGTCGAAAGTCGGGAGGAAATCCCAGTATGAGGAGCAAAGCATGGACGAGCAAATGTATGTGAAGATTCAGCAGTATCAGCAGGCACTCAAGGCGCTGCAGCGCTCGGTAGAACACTCGATTCAGAACGAGACCTATGAAGGCACCGGCAGGATGGCGGTCAAAAGCTATCAGGGCATTCAGCGCAAGGTCGCCGAACTTCTGCCCGAGGATTTCTATGTGACCGAGACGCTGGCGTTGGACGCCGACCCGGAGTTGAAAGAGCGGCACATGCTCAGCCAGGTGCAGCTTGCCGCCAACCAGTTGATGATTTACCTGGATGGGCTGCTGCGCGAATACCGTTCGAAGAGCGGCGTCGAGCCTGCCGACTGGAACGAGTTGAAACAGTGGGGGAGCACGTTCGGGCGCGACCTTCAGGAGCGGATTATCAGCATGACCCGCGCGACCATCGAGCGCGCCGTCCGCAACGTCGATATCGACGTGCAGGGACCAGACTCGATGCGCGGCGCGGACATGGAAGGCGCGAATCTCGAAGGCGCGAACTTCAGCGGGCGCAATCTGCGCGACGCCAATCTGACCGGCGCCAATGTGCGCGGCGCAAACTTTTCCGGCGCGAACCTGGCGGGCGCGAATCTCGAAGGTGCAGACGCGCTGGACGCCAATTTCTCCGGCGCGAACCTGAAAGACTCGAACCTGCAGGGCGCGAGCTTCGTCAACGCCAACCTGACCGGCGCGAACCTCAAGAACGCCAACCTGGAAGGCGCAGACCTGCGCGACGCCAGGATCGCCGGGGCGAACTTCAAGGATGCCGATCTGAAGGGGGCGACCATGCCGCGCGGCGAGGAATATCGCAACGAAGGCGACCTGTTCCAGTACGGCGCGACGGCGCGCAATGTATCGACCGGAAAGACGCACGTCCGCATCGAGATCACCGACGATGAGGAGAAGCGCAAGCACGACGAGGACGCGCCCACGACCGGCGAAGACACGGTCTAGCGGGAACAATCTCTGACGATTGCAAGGGCGCTGCCGGGCAGTCATTCGCTGTCCCCGCGCCCTTTTTGATCCCCCTGTACCAAAGGGCATGTCGAAAATTCGGGGCTTCGGTTATCCTCTAGGGGATTATCAGCATCTCCGAAAGCTCCGGTACGACATGCGTCAATACGCCCGCCTCCTGCGCGACAACCCCGACTACGCCCGGCTCTGGCTTGCCGGCGTGATCAGCTTTCTCGGCGACTGGTTCGATACCATCGCGCTCTCGACGCTGGTGGTTGCCTACAGCGCCGACAACAAGGGACTGGCGGTGAGCGCGCTGCTGATGGCGCGTTTCATCCCGCCGATGCTGATCAGCCCGTTCGCGGGGGTGCTGATCGACCGCTTCGACCGCAAGCGCCTGCTGATCTGGAGCAACTACCTGCGCTCCGGCGTGGTGCTGCTGCTCCTGCTGGGCACGCGTGGTCCCGACTGGATGTGGCTGATTTACGTGCTGACTATCGCCCAGGCGAGCCTGTCTGCCGTCTTTACGCCTGGCGAGTCGGCGCTGATCCCATCGCTGGTCAAGCGCGACGATCTGGTGCGGGCGAACACCCTCGGCAGCGTGACCTGGTCGGTGATGCTGGCAGTCGGCGCGGCGCTCGGCGGGATCGCGTCGTCACTGTTTGGGACGAGCTTCGCGCTGATCTTCGACGCCTTCACCTTCATCGTCGCCGGCTGGCTGATTAGCCAGATCAAATCCTACCAGTTTCAGGCTGTCGCAACGCAGCCGCATGAGCCGCGCAGCGACACCAGCTTCCGCGAGGGGCTGCGCTTTCTGCGGCGTAACCCCGGTACGGCAGTGACTCTGCTCATCAAATTCGGCGCCAGCCTCGGTAATATCGATACGCTGATGACGATCTTCGCCACACAGGTTTTTGTTCTGGGGAACGGTGGTCAGCTTTCGCTGGGAATCATGTACAGCGCCTTCGGCGTCGGCGCGATCCTCGGTCCCGTGCTGCTGAATCGCTTCAACGACGGCTCGGTGCGCGTCATGCGCCGGCTGGTGGTGATCGGGTTCGTGTGGGTGGTGGTCGGCTGGCTAATTCTGGGAATCGCCGGGTCGCTGGTGGTCGTGTGCATCGCGCTGTTTTTCCGGGCGATGGGCGGCTCGGTCAACTGGACGTACAGCAGCGTGATGATCCAGAAGCTCGTGCCAGACGCCTATCTGGGGCGCGTGTTCTCGACCGACCTGGGGCTGTACTATCTGGCGACGGTCACCAGCACCGTGCTGCACGGCTCGCTGGTCGATGCGCTCGGCAGCGCCAATCTGCCGCTCATCGCGTTTGGAACGATGGGGATCAGCCTGTTCCCGCTGGTGCTGTGGACATTGGCGACGCGAGTGATGGAGCGCCGCGCCCCGGCGGCAGTCGTACACACCTGATCTTCCTTCCAGTTCCAGTTGTCACTTTTGTACAGACCCCAAATCGGCTCATTCTCCGACTAAATCCACAATGATGCATTACGGTCAAAAGTGGTAGCTGAGGTTTGGTATTTTCTTACAATTTATACAAACTCATCTTAACCGTTGTCATTGTATGATGAGATTGCCATTGAATAAGGTAATGATGAGCGTTTGTATATTCTTTGTTAATTTCGATTATGATTAACTCGCGGCGCTGGCAGGGGAATAAGATGATGATGGCAACGTCCGACCAAGTTTCGAAAGAGGGCAAGATGGACCGATTTTACAGTGAGCCGGATGAAAACGTAGGACGTATTTACCGGCACTGGAGTCCAACTTCCGAAAAGTATGCTGGCGGCGACGCGCTGTTGACCGCGCTCGATGAGGGCTGGGAAGTCGACGGTGTGATCTTCCGCCAGGAATTCTGGCTGGCGGGCGTGCGCCGGGTCTGCGTGTTTCATGTCGACCTGCGTCGTGACGGCGAGACTGCCAAGATGCAGGTCATCCAGAACCCATACGTCACCCGTATGGTTCACGAACTCGGCAGTCAGGTGGTGTTGATCAACCAGCGCAAGCAGACGGATTTCGACCGCTGGTCATAGAGTGTGC
>JADLHH010000056.1 GCA_020848855.1 Anaerolineae bacterium
ACCCGCGTGACGGCGAAACCCTGCGCGATACGCTCAATCTGGCGCTGGAACAGGGCGCGGACATTGTTCAACTGGTGACCTGGAACGACTACGGCGAAGGCACGATCATCGAGCCGACCGACCAATTTGGCTATCAGTATCTGGAGATTGTGCAGGAGACGCGCCGGAGTCTGGAGAGCGGCTTCGCCCCGACCACCGACGACCTGCGCCTGCCGCTGGCGCTGTTCGAAGCCCGGCGCGCCCATGCCGGCGACGCGGAAGCCAACGCGCAGTTGGATGAGGCTTTCGCGGCGATTGTGTCGGGCGATCTCGACGCCGCCCGCGCGATTCTGGCGGATTACCCGGCTTAGTCGGTGTCGATGTCTTTCGCCCAGTCGCGGTTCGCCATGTACCACGCGACCGCGGCACTGCCGGGCGGCGAACCATGTCTGGTCGTCGCCCGGCTTGAGCATCGGTATCAGTCCTGTTTCCGCCAGATTGCGCGCAGGCGGTGTGCGGCGAGCTTGGGGCGGCGGTCGCGGGTGAACACGCCCTTATAGTTGTACGCGCCCATACGGATCACGCCCTGCGAGGTTTTGAAGTCGCACAGATTCCAGATATGCTGCCCGACCACGAACGGCTTGCTATCGAGCATGGCGATGTAGGCGCTCAGAAATTCCGCCTGAAATTCCTCGCTGAACATCTCCGGCGGGTCGGCGTGGTGTCCCGGAATGGTGTCCGCCCCGAATTCACTGAGGATGAACGGACCCGGATAGCGCTCGTGAATCAGGTCGATTTCGTGCGCGAGCCGCTGGACGCCGACAGCGATCTGCCCTGACTGGTAGTACCAACCGTTGTAGCGGTTGAGCGAGATCACGTCCACGAACTGCCAGGCTTCTTCCGTCCCGCCTTCGTGGCTGACGATTGTCAGCGGGCGAGTCGGGTCGAGCGAACGCGCCAGCGCCGCCTGCTCGCGGAAGGCGCGGATCGCCCCTTCCCGGCTCGAATGCTCGATGACGGTGAAATCGCCGCTGTAGTAAGCCGCGCGCGCTTCCGGCGTGGCGGTATGCGGCTCGTTCGCCAGCGACCACATGATCACGCTGGGGTGATTCTTGTCCCGGTCGATCAGCTCGCGGATGTACTGCTGGCACAGGGCGTCGCGCTTCGCCTGCCCCGGCTCGGCGAAGAACAGCCCGACGGCAGGCGTCTCGTCGATGATCAGGAAGCCGAGCCGGTCGGCAAGCTCCACCATCTGCTCGGAATAGGGAGAGTGGCTGGTGCGGAACGAGTTCGCCCCGATCCAGCGCATCAGCCCGTAATCCTTGACGATCAGCGCGGGCAGCAAGCCCTTGCCGACCACCGGAAAATCCTCGTGCCTGCCGAAGCCGAGCAGCCTGACCGGCGCGCCGTTGAGCAGCAGTTGATCGCCTTCGACCCGGATGGTGCGGATGCCGATGTCGAGCGTGTACTGGTCGATAACCGCGCCGTCCCGCACCAGTTCGACACTGAGCTGATACAGGTTGGGCGCATCCGGCGACCACAGCGCCGCGTCCGGCACGGTCAGGCTGGCTTCACCCGCCGCGCTCTCGGCGGTCACGGATGCGCCGTGCCCGCCGAGCGTGAAGCGTGTTGCCAGCCCCTCGCCCGGCGTATATGCGGCTTTCACCATGACGATGCCGCTCGTCCCGTCAATCTCGGTCGTGACCATCACGTCGGTGATGGCGCTCGTCGGCTCGGTGTACAGCAGCACCGGGCGCTGAATCCCGCAGTAGGGGAAGAAGTCGAAATTGGTGTCGGGGTAATCGGCGCGCCCGAAGGTGACGCCGGGCTGACCGGCGAGTCCACCCGGCGGCACGCGGTCGGGCGCGAGCGCGCCGTCAACCCGCACCACCAGCATGTTATCCCGATCATTCACCCGGTCGGTGATGTCGAACGCGAACGGCAGATGCCCGCCCTCGTGTTCGCCGATTCGCTCGCCGTTGAGCCACACTTCGGCAAGATAGTTGACCGAGTTGAAGCGTACGAAAATCCGCTGTCCGCGCCAGCCCCAGGGCAGCGCGAACGTCGTCTGATACCAGGCGATGCCGAAATAGTCGCGCCGGGCGTTGAGCTGGTCGTTCCAACTGGCGGGCACGGCGACGATCTCGCCATCCGCGAAGCCAGACTGGAAGCCGCCCCTCTCGTCCGGGTCGAACCGGATGTGCCAGAAGCCGGACAGGTCGATCATCTGGCGAAAGCTGTTATTCTGTGGGTAGAGCATGATGTTATTATCCTTGTTGTGCGCGCTCGTTCAGACGGGCTTTGCCCCAGAAATCCGGGGTTTTGCCGCTCAGGGTCACCAGGCTTTCCAGGAAGAAGTAGTCGCCGAATGGCATGTATTGTTCGACCGCTGTATGGGTGCTGACGTTATAGCTCGAATCGCGCAGCAGCCCCTGCGCGTCGGGGGCGGTCTCGAAGCAGGCGTCGGTCAGGCGTGCCGTGATCTCCCGCGCGCGCTGCCGCCAGCGTGTCGATTCTTCGATATCGTCGCTCAGCGCCGCCAGCCGGAACATGCCGCAGGCGGCGATCGCTCCGGCGGAACTGTCGCGCTTGCGGGGACCGTGATGCGGCACGCGGAAATCCCACAGCGGCACGAGGTCGTCGCCCAGTTCCGACCAGAAGCGCTCGGCGAGCCGCCGCGATGTATCGAGCAGGTCGTGCTCGCCCGTCCATTCCGACGCCAGCGCGAAACCGTAGATCGCCCACGCCTGCCCGCGCGACCACAGCGAGTCGTCGGAATAGCCCTGCGCCGTCCTGCCGCCGAGCGGCTCGCCGGTCGCCTGATCGAAGAAGAAGGTGTGATAGGTGTGGTCGCCGGGGCGCACCAGATAGCGCAGCGAGGTCTGCGCGTGTTTGGCGGCGATCTCGGCGAATTTTGGGTCGCCGGTCTCGTCGCTTGCCCAGAACAGCAGCGGCAGGTTCATCAGGCAGTCGACGATCATCCGCCCGCCTTCTACCGGGTCGTTCATCTCGCCCCACGCCTGAATGTATTCCCCTTTGGCATGGAAGCGCGTGATCAGCCGCTCCGCCGCGTCGATGCCGAGCTGCCGCGCGGCTTCGTCGCCGGTAAGCTGCCACTGCGCCCGCGCGCTGAGCGTGTACAGGAAGCCCAGATCGTGGTTTTCGTGGATGCGGTTGGCGAGGCGCTGGGCGAAGCTGGCGAGCCGCCGCTCGGCTTCGCGGCGGAAAGCGTCTTCGCCGGTGACGGCGTAGGCGAGCCAGAGCTGTCCTGTCCAGAACGAGGTCATCCAGTGGTTGTTCTCGGTCAGGATATAGGTCGTGCCCTCACCGTTATGAGGATAGCGGTCGCCAAAGCGCGGGATGTTCCCGCGAACGATCTCGACCGCCTGCTGCAACGTGCTTTGAACGAGCGTGCTTTCCATCATGTCTCACTTATTTCGAGCTGCCAGGTATCGTGTGGGCGCATTATGACCGCATTCAGGAGTATACGATAGACCCGATCCCCCCACACGCGGCTCATTCGGCTGTCGGTGATCGGGATCGGCTCGACCGTCGCCGCGAAGCGCCCGGCATCGTAACGCACGACACCCGTGCCGGAGACGCGCCCGTCGGGCAGGTCGGCGGCGCTCAGGCGGATGATGCCTGCTTCATCGAGCGCCACCTCGCTGGCGGTCAGCAGGCTGAGCATCAGGCTGCGCGGCGTGTGGTCGAGTTCATACACGTCCGCGACCGTCACTACTCGTCCGCGCTCCAGCCGGATCGTGCGTGTCCAGCGCTTGACTCCGGCTTCGGGTGGGTACGCTCCGGCGATGTCGAGCGCGAGTTCGGCACAGCCGTCGTTCGCCGTGTAAGTCACGTCACGGGCGGCGAACGATTCGCCCGGCGCCTGCTGCACGCCGTCGATGCTCGGCAGGTTGTGATACGCCGACTGCATCGTCCAGATTTCGTAGCGCTGCGGGCTGAACGTCTTGCGGCTGTAGGTCTCCACCCCGGCGTCGATCAGCAGCGGGCGTCCGTGCCGGTAGACGACGAATTCGCCGATGTCATTGTGATTGTGGCTCTCGTTGTTGTGCCCGCCTTTGGCGGCGACGTAGAAACC
>JADLHH010000057.1 GCA_020848855.1 Anaerolineae bacterium
GGGGAAATCGTCGGGATTGCCGGGGTGCAGGGCAACGGGCAGACCGAGCTGGTCGAAGCAATCACCGGGTTGCGCTCCGTCCTCGCCGGGCAGATACAGATCAACGGTGTAGACATGACCCACGCCTCGCCGCGCCACATCACCGAAGCCGGAGTCGCGCATGTGCCGGAAGACCGCCAGAAGAACGGGATGGTGGCGTCCTTTCCGGTGAAGGACAATCTCGTCCTGCAAACCTACTACGTCGAGCCGTTCTCCGCCGGCATCGTCGCCAACGACCGCGAGATCGAACAGTCCGCCGAGACGCTGGTCAAGCAGTACGACATCCGTACGCCGAACGTCTACGTGCCGATCAACAAGCTCTCCGGCGGCAACCAGCAGAAAGTGATCGTCGCGCGCGAGTTTTCGCGCAGGAACCGTTTGCTGATCGCCGCGCAGCCGACGCGCGGGCTGGATGTCGGCTCCATCGAGTACATCCACAAGCAGATCGTGCGCCAGCGCGACGCCGGCGCGGCGGTGCTGCTGATTTCGGCGGAACTGGACGAAATCCTGTCGCTTTCCGACCGGGTGGTGGTCATGTTCGGCGGCAGGATTATGGATGACATGCCCATACAGAACGCGACGCGTAACCTGTGCGGGCTGCTGATGGCGGGTGTTCGCCCCGAAGGAGTTGCCCAATGACTGAGAGCACGCGGCAGCAGCCAACCGTTGTGCGGGCATGGCAGCGCATCTCCCCTTCACTGGTGCCGCTGCTAGCCGTATTGACGGCGCTGCTGATCACCGTCCCGTTCATGATTCTGACGGGCGGCGAGGGCAGTATCAGTCGCGGGCTGAACATCGCCGGGACGGCATACAGCGCTCTGATCGAAGGCTCGCTCGGCTTGGTGATCAACGATCGCGTGTCGCTGGATGACCTCGATCAGCTTCTGGCGCTGGCGCAGGCATCGCAGGAAACCGAGCCGCTGACTCGCAGCGGACTGCGCGCGATTTCCCGCTCGGCGGGCGACATCGCTGCGATAGGTGTGGATCAGGCGCGGCGCTATGCCGACCTGTTCGCCAGGCTCGGCGATGTATCGGATGATGATATCGAGGCAATCGCCGACAGTCTGCCCGACATCGCGGCAATTGGCGTCGACCGTCTCGAAGAGATGCGCCCGCTGATCGCGGCGCTGTCCGAGATGGAACGCTCCGACGTGAGCGATCTGGCGGCGCAACTGGCGGCGCAGACCGAAATTTCGCCCGACCAGCGCACGGAGCTGGCAGCGCAAATCCCGGCAATCGATCCATACAGCGACGCCGATTTGCTGGCAGACATGCAGCTTGTCGACCAATATGGCATCGTCCGGCTGCAGCGGCTGGTCGACCGCCTCGACCTGCTGGAAGAAGCCGGGATCGAGCCGGTCGCGGCGGATGGCACGCTGACGGCAGACGCGCAGCTTCTGGCAAGCGTCACTACCATCACCGGCGGCGTCAGCACGGCGCGCTCGGCTGCCGCAACTATCCAGCGGCTGGACGCCGCCGGGATCGTCAACCCGGCAGCGCTGTCACAGCAAATTGAGACGGTGCGCGAGGTTTACAGCGCCGGGCTGCTGACCAATGACGACGTGATGACGGCGATCAACACCGAACTCGACGCCGCCCTGAGCGACAACCTCGTCGTCAGCCGCCCCGGCAACCGTCTGGTGATCGACCTCAGCAACAACCCCGCCGGGGTCATCTACAACCAGAGCAATACGCCGGACGCCCCCAGCGACGACCGCCCGGAGACGGTTTACGTGCGGCTGGGCGGGTCGGCGCTGCTGTTCTTCCCGCAGAACCTCGAAAATATGCTCGTCCGAGCCATCCCGTTCATCATCGCCGGGCTGGCGGTGGCGCTCGGCTTCAAAGCCGGGCTGTTCAACATCGGCGCGGAAGGGCAGCTTTACGCGGGCGGCATCGTCGCCGTGTGGGTCGGCTTCTCGCCGATCTTCGCCGACCTGCCGCTGATCATCCACCTGCCGCTGGTGATCGTGGTTGGCATCCTCGGCGGCGCGCTGTGGGGCGCGATCCCCGGCGCGCTCAAAGCCTACACCGGCGCGCACGAAGTGATCGTGACGATCATGCTCAACTACGTCGCCGTGCTGCTGGTGGACTGGCTGATCAAATCGACCAACCCGGTCATCCTGCTCGATACCACCGCGACCACCCCGCGCACACCGTACCTCGTCGATTCGGCGCGCGTGCCGACGTTTGCCTCGATCCCGACGTGGGGGTTCATCGCGGCAGGGATCGTCGTGCTGGCGCTCGGTCTCTATAGACGGCGCGAGCGCGTGCAGCGCGACTTGCGTTTCGCCATTCGCCCGGTCGTGTACGGGGTGCTGACGGCGGTCGGCGGCATTTTCCTCGCGTGGGTCGGCTCTGCCGGTCGCTTGCACATCGGTCTGATGATCATGATCGTGACGGTGTGGTTCACCGACTGGTTCCTGAACCGGACGACGCTCGGCTTCGAGCTGCGCACCGTCGGCGCGAACCCGGACGCGGCGCGCTACGCCGGGATGAGCGTGAAGCGCAACATGATCTTTGCGATGGCGCTGAGCGGCGCGCTGGCGGGCTTGGCGGGCACGATTGAAATCGCCGGGGTGCAGTTCAACATGCAGCCGGCATTCTTCGCTGGTCTCGGCTTCGACGCGATCGCCGTCGCGCTGCTGGCGCGCACCAACCCGCGCAATATGATCGTGGCGGGCTTGCTGTGGGGGTCGCTGCTGGCGGGCGCGGGCTTGATGCAGGTGCGCGCCGATATTTCGATTGACCTCGTCAAGATCATTCAGGCATTGATCATCATGTTCATCGCCGCCGATGCGATCATCCGCTACATCTGGCGCGTGCCGCAGCCGTCGGAGAAGACCATCTCGATGTTCTCCAAGGGCTGGGGGAGCTAAAACCTATGGCGACTTCGACACCGACCTTTGACACGGCTATCACGCGAAGCTCGTGGCGCGAGAATATCCACATCACGCGCACGATGGTCTTTTCGATCCTGTTCATCCTGCTCGGCGCGTGGATGATCATCGGCGGGTCGCAGACGATGGGCGGGGATGTCGTTACCCGTCTGACGTTCGGCACGGGGCTGCCCGAATGGCGCGTCCCAACGCTCGGCTACACCCTGTTCGTCGGCGCGCTGTACGTGCTGGGCGGGATCGTTGGGCTGCTGCCAGGCAAGAACCTGAGCCGGGTGCGCTGGGTTTGGCTGTTCGTCAACGGGCTGCTGGTGATCCCCACCGTGCTGATCATCGCGGCGGCGGGCAACAGCACCAACGTGACGGTCATGCTGCAGGTCAGTCTGCGGCTGGCGACGCCAATTGTGCTGGGCGCGCTGGCAGGCATCTGGTGCGAACGCGCCGGCGTGGTCAACATCGCCATCGAGGGCATGATGCTCACCGGGGCGTGCTTCGGCTTCGTCACGCTCACGCTGCTGGGTCCGTCGATGGGCACGCCGCAGGCGCAGTTGCTCGGCGTAGTCGTGTCGATCCTCTCCGGCGGGGCGATGGCGCTGCTGCACGGCTGGCTGTCGATCACCTTCAAGACCGATCAGATCATCAGCGGCACGGTCATCAACATTCTGGCGGTCGGGCTGACCTCGTTCATCCGCCGCGAAGTGTTGTTCTCGTCGGAAGCCGGGCGCGAAACGCTGCAGGCGTTCAACGTACCGTTCCTGTCGGACATCCCGGTCGCCGGCGACGTGTTGTTCAAAGGGCGTCCGGTCTTCTACGCCATGTTCATCCTGCTGATCGTGACGCACGTCGTGCTGTTCTATACGCGCTGGGGGCTGCGCACGCGCGCCGTCGGCGAAAACCCGCACGCCGCCGACACGCTTGGCATCAACGTCAACCGGATGCGCTGGATCAACGTGGTGATCGGCGGGCTGATCGCCGGGCTGGCGGGGGCGTGGTTCTCGCTGGAAACGACCGGTGGCTTCGACGACAGCATGACCAGCGGGCGCGGCTTTATCGCGCTGGCGGCGATGATCTTCGGCAAATACACACCGCTCGGCGCGCTGGGCGGGGGGCTGCTGTTCGGCTTTTCGGACGCGCTCGGTCAGCGCTTCCAGTTCCTCGGCGTACCCATCCCGCCGCAGTTCCTTCAGATGGTACCCTACCTGATCACGATCGTCGTGCTGGCAGGGCTGGTCGGCAAGGCGACCCCGCCCAAAGCCGACGGCATCCCCTATGAGAAGGAAGGGGGCTGAAGCGCCCTTAGCTGTCAGCAATCAGATTGTCTGCTTGCTGCAAGGAATACGTGACATGGCTGTCCCAGATTTTCAAAGTATGATGCTGCCCCTCTTGCAGGTGCTGGCAGATAGAAATGAATATACCTTTAGAGAAGTTGCTGACATGCTCGTGAGCGGATTTAGGCTGACTGACGATGATTTGCGAGAAATGCTTCCAAGTGGTAGACAGACGAAATTTACAAATAGGTCTAGTTGGGCGCGCATTTATCTAAAAGAGGCGGGATTAGTTGCGATCAGCGAACGCAAAACTTTATCAATAACTCAAGAGGGTACAGAAGTCTTATCGAATCCCCCGAACCGAATTGACATCAAGTTTCTGGGGCGATTCCCTAAATTTGTCGAATTCCGGCAGCGGGGTAGAGGCAGCGAGCGAGTGCAGGATGCCGAAGAAGTTACAGAACATACACCTCAGGAAATACTTGAGACGAGCTATAAAAAGTTGCGGGATACTCTTGCACAGCAACTCTTAAGCAAAATAAAAGATAGTACAGATCGGTTTTTTGAGGAACTTGTGCTTGATCTCTTAGTTGCTATGGGCTACGGAGGCTCA
>JADLHH010000058.1 GCA_020848855.1 Anaerolineae bacterium
ACCGCGAAGCCCGCGACCTCGCCGAGCGCAACGGCATCCTCAGTTGGAAAGACGCCGAGCAAGCCCTGCTCGATATTCAGGACCTGGCGCTCGCCCGCGAGATGATCAACGAGGGCGACCGCATGATGGCGGCGGACAACTGGAACGAGGCGCTGCGCAAGTATGAAGGCGCGCTGCGCGTCGTGCCCAACGACCCGCAAGCCGAAGAACGCATCGAGCGCGTGCGCCGCATTCAGGGCGACGCCGAAGGCGCGGCTGCCCAGTTGAGCATGTTGGGCGGCTCGCTGTCCGAGCAGGCGTCGCAGCTTCAGACGGTGCTGGGGATGATCGGGCGGCTGCGCCAGTCGCTGCCCAACAGCCAGCGGCTCGCCCAGCTTTCCGAGACCGCCAACAACCGCCTGAACGCCATCAAGACGCAGTTGAACGAGCAGGCACAGTCGGCGCTCAACCGCGCCACCAGCGCGACCGCCCTCGAAGAGAAGCTCAACCTGACCAACGAGGCGATCCAGCTTCTGGAACTGGGCGTCAAGCTCGACCCCGGCGATACCACCATGTCCGACCTGCTGCTGGAAGCGCGCTCCGCCGCCAACGACATGCAGCGCGCGCGGCAGGTGATCGAACGGGCAGCGAATCACGTCGCCCAGAATTACGACAACGAACTGCTGCAAGCCCGCTCGATGCTGAGCGGCTTGATGACCTACGCGCAGGACAACCGCTACCGCGTCGTCGTCAACGACCTGCTCACGCGCTATATCGAGCGGGCAGTGGCGGCGGTCGATGAAGGCGATGTCGACGAAGCGACGGCACTGTTGCAAACCATGCACGATGAGCCGTTCAACATTGTCGGGCGGCGCGCCGAAATCGCCCGGCTGGAAAGTCAGGTGCGCACGCTGCGCCAGCGCTCGCGCCTGCGGATGCTGGCGATGATTGGCGGCATCATCATCATCATCGGCTTCGTCGGCTACATGACACGCCCAACATGGGAAGCCGTGCTGTTCCCATCGCCGACGCCCACACCCAGCCTGACGCCGACGCCGAGCGCGACATTCACGCCGTCCGATACGCCGCTGCCGTCCGACACGCCGACGCCATCGAATACGCCGACGCCCAGCGACACGCCCACCGCGACGTTCACGCCGTCCGACACGCCGACGGCATCCAACACGCCAACCTGGACGTTCACGCCGACTGAGACGCCCACCGCCACCGACACGCCGACGGTCACGCCGACGCCGCGCGTGTTGTGCCAGGTCTTCGCCCGCCAGAATGTCAACGCGCGCACAAGTCCGTCACTCGAATCCAGCGTCTTTATCACGATCCCGTCGGGAACGGTCATGGACGTGCTGGGGCAGGAGCGCAATTCGGTCGACGGACGCCGCTGGTTCCTCGTTGAAGCGACCGTTCAGGGGTCGCGCATCTCCAACGTCTACGTGCGCGATGACACGAACTTCGTCCAGCAGCTATCCGAAGCCTGCCCGCCGCTGGGTTCGTAAGTTTCGCCCGTTCAAGGTAATCGTAATCACCGTAGGGGCGCACAGCCGTGCGCCCCTACACTTATTTATGTACGGTGGGTTTCAGGCAGGTTCGGCAACCGCCGCGCTCTGCCCCTGCATCAGCCACATGTAGCCGTCTTCAAGGCTCGGCTCGACCGGAGTTCGGTCGGCGTAGGCGCTGGTATCGCCCAGCACCCGGTACTGCGTCCCGTGCTGCATTTGCAGCGACGACACAATCGTCAGATGATCGCCCGGTCGCTGGTCGGTGGTAATCATCCATACGTGCCCGCGCGCCCGCACGATCAGGTCGGCGGGCGACCCGCGAAACAGGACGCGCCCGGCGCGCATCACGGCGAGGTCGTTGCAGCTCTGGCTGATGTCCTCGACGATGTGGGTCGAGAGGATGATCGTCCGCTGCGCCGCCATGTCCGAAAGCAGGTTGCGGAAGCGAACGCGCTCCTCCGGGTCGAGACCGGAGGTCGGCTCGTCCACGATCAGCAGCCGGGGGTCGCCAAGCAGCGCCTGAGCGATGCCGACTCGGCGCTTCATGCCGCCGGAGTAGGTCTTCAGGCGGCGTTTGGCGACATCGGTCAGTCGAACCTGTTCGAGCAGCCCGGCAATCTGGCGCTGGCGGACGCTTTTATCGGTGATGCCCTTCAGAATCGCCATGTAGTCGAGGAATTCGTAGGCGTTCAGGTTGGGGTACAGCCCCAAATCCTGCGGCAAATAGCCGAGACTCGCTTTCGCCGCCTGCCGCCCGGCGTAAGTTGACAGGTCGTGCCCGAAGACGGTCGCGCTGCCGCCGCTCGCGCGCAGCAGCCCGGCGAGGATGCGCATCAGCGTGGTTTTGCCCGCGCCGTTGGGACCGACCAGCCCGAACATGCCGGTGCCGATGGTCAGGTCGATGCCGGTGAGAGCCTGCACCTTGCCCCGATACGTCTTGGTCAGCTTCTCGATTTTGATCATGATTCGTCTCTCCTAGCGGGCGTCCTGAAAACGCAGCAGCGCCCATACGACCATCCACACCAGCAGCGTCACCCCTGCCAGCAGCATCAGCCCCATCATCAGACGCACAATAATCTCAACCATCGGCGATTCGCCATCCGCCAGCGACGTGACGTTGCGGATGTACACCGGCTGGATCAGCCCACTGACGAAGCTCAGGTGCATCAGCGCCACCCACAGCAGAGCCATAAAGACGGGCATCAGCAGCAGGCTGAACAGCACCGCCGTGCGCCGGGTGCGCCAAAAGGCGGCTGTCAGCACGCTCACTGCGCCGTTCGCCCAGCAGATCGGCAGCGTCAGCACCAGCCACGCGAGCGAGACGACGCGCAGGTCGTATTCGCCGAGGATCAGCCGCGCCGTCACGAGGCTGACCGCGCCGCCGAGCGCCACGATCAGCGTCACGCCGCCCAAAACGCTGATCACTTTGCCGCCGAGATACCCGGCGCGGCTGATCGGCAGCGCATCGAGCAGCTCGTGGATGCGAAACTGGCGATCCAGCGGGATGGCTTCGGCGACGATCAGGACGAGCGCGACGGTGAAGATTCCGGTGATCAGCCCCACCTGGCTGACCTGCTGCGTCGTCCGCATGATCGCTTCGACCGTCCAGCCGCTCGCGTCGGCAGCCGCGCGTGTCGCTGGATCGACGTACAGGATACTGCCCGAACGCGCCTGCGCCGCCGTCAGAACACTGAAGGCGAGGCTGCTCAGCACCAGCACCAGCCACAATATCGGCAGGCTGCCCCGCCGCCATGCCATCAGCAGTTCGTACCGTGCGATTGTGCCGATTTTGCTCATCAGGTCATCTCGTCTCGCGCACGCGCGTTCAACCATACTACCGTCCACACGGCGAGCAGCACGCCTGCGAACAGCAGCAGCGTATTGGCAATGCGGCTGACGATTTCGGCGTTGGCTTCCGCGCCGGGCATCATCAGTATGCCAACGGCGTAGACCGGCTCGATCAGCGCGCCGACCCCGGCGAACGACACGACCGACGTGAACACCAGCACCAGCACGAACGGCATCACCACCAACCCGACCATGACCGCCCCGCGCCGGCTGCCGACAAAACTGGCGACCAGCACGCTCACGCCCGAAGCCACGAATGACATAGGCAGCAGCGTCGCCACCCACATCACCGCGAACACACGCAAGTCGTACTCGCCGATGAGGACCCGAATGACGACCGCGCAGATCGCGCCGACGATCACCACCGCTAATACCAGCCCTGCCCACACGCCCAGCAGTTTGCCGCCGAAATAGACCGCCCGGCTGAGCGGCAGCGTGTCGAGCAGCTCGCGCACCTTGAACTGGCGATCCAGCGGAATCACTTCCGCCATCAGCAGCGTGACGCCAACCATGAAAAAGACCATCCCGGCGATCACGATGTTAATCAAGCCGATGGTATGAGTCGTCACCACCACGTCGAGACCATGCGCCCATTCCGGCGCGTTCGGGTCGGAGATCGTGCGCTGCATCGACTCGTCCATCACCGGGGACTGGGCGTTCACGCTATTGACCAGCAGTGTGAAGAAGACCACGCCGCCGAGCAGCAACAGCCACAGGATCGGCAGGCTGCGCCGTCGCCACGCCATCAGCAGTTCGTAACGCATCATCGCGCCCAGCTTGCTCATCCGTTTTTGACCTCCTGAAAGCCGAGCAGCTTCTCCTCGTCACGCATCCGGTACAACACCAGCCCCAGCGCGGCGGCTCCGACAGCGAGCAGGAACAGCCGGTTGAGGAAATACTGGTCGGTCGTCACCTTGGAAGGATCGAGGTAGAAGATCATGAACCACAGGTTCGGGAACATCGGCAGGATGACCTCCCTGCCGAACGCCATCGCCACACAGATCGCAATCGCCGTCAGCACGCCAAAAGCGGTGCGCCGGGCGTAGAGCGTCGCCGTCATGCACAGCCCAATGATGCACACTGCCGGCGGCAGCCAGACGACGATCACGTCAAACAGATTCGCGCCCGGCGACGTGATCACCGCCAACGCTGAAAGCACGAGTGCCAGCCCGCCCTGCAGCGCGATCAGCGCAGCCAGCCGCTCGTAAATCAGGTAGACCGGCGGGCGGGGAACCGCCAGCAGCAGTTCGAGCGCGGGTTCGTCGTCCGGCGCGAACAGCAGCGCGGCGTGCAGTCCGACGATCAACGGGATAACCACTTCGAAGCTGGCGAAGGTCGATTCCGCCAGTTCCATATTTGCCAGCGCAATCGCAAGACGAGCAACCAGCAGCGCCCCGGCGATGAACGCCAGCAGCCAGCCGGTGGCGCGAAAGCTGAATTTCCATGCAAAACGCCAGTGTTTCGTCGTCAACGTCCGCCCCCTGTCCAGCGTTCTTCACGTTCCACAATCCACAACGCGATCACCACCAGCGCCGGCGCGGCGATCCACAGCACGGGGCGCAGGTCGCCGCGCAGCAGGTCAGGCACATACAGCGACACCGCGCCGAAATCGACAAAATGCCGCAGCGCCGTGCCGATCCACAGCAGCAGGCTGACCAACACGCTCGCCAGCGAGTCGAAGAACAGCGCGCTGAGCAGGAACGCCAGCGCCGAGAGGAACGTCATCGGCGCGAGCCACGAAGCGATCAACGGCAGCAGCGAAATCTGGGAGCGCAGCAGCACCAGCAGCACGCTGCACGCCAGCGTGATCGTCAAGTTGAAGCCGAACAGCAGCGCCAGCCGCGCCAGCAGGATCAGCCGGGGCGAAACGGGAGTCGCCAGTTGCAGTTCGAGCGCCGGGTCGGCATCCACGCCGTACAGAAAGGCGACTCCGCACGCCGCCACAATCGGCGCGACGATCACCAGCGGCAGTCCGACATCCGTGTGCGCCGTGCCGGAGAAGATCAGCGCCACCAGCGCGCCCAGCGCGATCACCAGCCCGGAGCCGACCCACGCCGCCGGGTGAACAAAGCGCGCCTGCGAACGCAGCAGCAGCCACGCCCAGCGCAGGTTTCGGGGCGATGGCGTGTATTGTAGGGGCGCACGGCTGTGCGCCCTGCTCGCCAATTCGTCCGTCAGCATCTCCAGCACCCGCGCTTTCGCCGCCGGGTCAGAGTCGGGAGCGCGCCAGCGGTGCAGAAACGCGCCGACTTCCTCGACGCCTTCCGGCAGCATTTCGGGCTGTTCCGCATCCGGGTTGTGCTTACCGTTTGGAGACATCATCCTGAGCCTTGATCTGTTCGCGCAGGCGGCTCACGCCAATCGACAGGCGCGACTTGACCGTGCCGAGCGGGATCGCCAGCGTATCGGCAATCGCCTGCAGCGAAAGGGACTGGTAAAAATAGAGGACGATCACTTCGCGCTGGTGATCCGGCAGCAGGTCGAGCGCGGCAGTGACGGCGTGCGCTTCTTCCCGCTCCAGCAGCGGCACGTCGGGCGCGTCACCCGCGCCGTATTCACGGTCGTCGACCGCGTTCTCGGTGCGGCGGGTATCGGCGCTGGTGTAGTGATTGCGCGCGAGGTTGGTGGCAATCGCGTACAACCAGGGCTTGAATGGGCGCGGATAGGCGTAGCTATCGATGCCCCGCAGCGCGCGCAGATACGTCTCCTGCGCTAAGTCCTGCGCCAGCGCGCGGTCGCCACGTGTCAGCCGGTACAGGTAGCCGAGCAGCGGGTCGTAATGCCGCTCGACCAGCGCGATCAGCGCGGCGCGGTCGCCCTGTTGAAGCTGCTGCGCCAGTTGTTCGTCGGTCTCCATCTCACCCGCGCGCTCATACTCGTCTCTCTAAACCCTACTACAGGATCGATCCGCGAAAGTTCATGGGTTTTTACACAATTCGGACTCGACGCGATGAGCAAAACGGCGGCGCGCTTCAGACGCCCACCCTTTCCCACCGGATGACCACCGGTTTTCTCAAAAATGAAGGTGGCGGTGAGCAAAATTCGGAAATCTTTTGTATAAAGCAGGCTGGTTGACCCTTACACTGGTCTCAGTCAATTCACCGTTGGCACATTGGGAGTACGTGATGTCGCAACTTCTGGAACAAGTTGGCGAATTGATCCACGCTTTGATCCTGCAGCTCGGCTATCCGGGCATCGCCACGATCATGCTGGTCGAAAACCTGTTCCCACCCATTCCATCTGAAATGGTCATGCCGTTTGCCGGCTTCCTTGTCGGTCGTGACGAGTTAAGTTTCGTCGGCGTGTGGATCGCCGGGACAACCGGTTCTGTCCTGGGGGCGGTGATTCTCTACTACATCGGGATGTGGGCGAGCAATACGGTCGTGCGTCGTTTTCTGCGCCGCTACGGGAACTGGATCGGCATTTCCGAGGCGGATTACGACCGGGCGCTGCGTTTCTTCGAACGCTATGGCGACGTGGTGATTTTCTTCGGGCGCTGCATCCCGCTCGTGCGCAGCCTGATCTCGATTCCGGCGGGCGCTCATCACATGCCGCTGCCGCGCTTCCTGCTGTTTACGGCGTTGGGTTCGGCTATCTGGAGCGGTATTCTGGGATATGCCGGGGTTGTGCTTGGCGAAAACTGGGAGCAGATTCTCGATTTCATCGATCACTATCAGACGCTTACGATCATCGTGATCGCGATTGGGGGCGTCCTGCTGGTCGGTGGATGGGTGGCAATCAGAGCGCGCGGCAGGTCTCGCGCCAGCCAGGAGCCAACGCCCGAAGCGTAAACGCGCCGATTTCCTGTACAGATGGTTCCCCCGATAAAAAGAGAGCGCCTTGGCATGAGGCGCTCTCCAATTCTCTCGATATCTCCAACCTACATCGTCTGTCCCGTGCCGCGCGGTCGCTCGCGGAAGTAGCAGTCATCGCCCTGCTGCTCGATCAACGTGAACCACGACTCGATCCAGGCGCGGCGCTTGTTGAAATCGTCAGCCGGAATGACGATCAGTTTCTGGTTGCTGCTGTCAGTCCTGATATCCGCGCGAACGCCCATGTGCGCCAGAAACTCACGAATATAATCCGTACCCTTTTCCATCGCCGCCACTCCTGAAGCTACTCTTCTAACGATAAGTGATCCTCAGTATTCCTACACTTAACGTTGGTAAAAATTTACACATATAGTACTTATCGTATGTCATGCGCGGCTCGGTTTCACAACTCACTGGATACTCATCCAGCGCGTCGTCGCGTCGGCGAGCACGGCAGAGCAGCGATACACGCTGTCCAGCTCGACGTACTCGACGGCGGCGTGCGCGCCTTCTCCACTCGGTCCGTAAATCGCCGTTGGGATGCCCGCCCGCCCCAGAATCGCTGAATCCAGCCAGGCGAACATGCCGCTGAAAACAGGTTCGCTGCCGGTCACCCGCTGGTACGAGCGGGCGAGCGTCTGGACGATGGGCGCGTGCCGGCTGATCTCGTAGCCCGGTCGCGTGAAGTCGACCTCGACCGAGCCGCTGAAGCTGGGGTCGGCAGCGGCGAGTGCGGCGATGCGGTCTTCCCACAAACGCAGCACGTCTTCGACCGGCTGATCCGGCAGCAGACGGTGTTCGACTTCCAGCCGGCAGCGATCCGGGTAGGTGCTCAAGCCCAAGCCGCCCATGATCATGCTGGCGTGCGCCGACGCCCTGCCGAGCAGCGGGTGCTCGCGCTGCGGAAATACCTCGCGCTCCAGCCGGTCGAGTTCGACCAGCAGACGCCCCATATGGGTGATGGCATCGACGCCGGTCTCGTACAGGCTGCCGTGCGCGGCTTTGCCGTCGGTGGTCAGCGTCAGCCACGCGAAGCCCTTGTGTGCCAGCACGATCTCACCCTCGGTTGGCTCGGTGAGGATGGCAGCATCGGGGTGAACCAGCCGAACGAGCGCATCCATGCCGACGCTGGCGTATTCCTCGTCGGTGACGAAGCCGAGCCACAGATCGCCCGCCAGCGGCTGGTCGCGCAGGACGGATGCCGCGCCGAGGATCGCCGCCAGCCCCCCCTTCATATCGACCGAGCCGCGCCCGTACAGCCGCCCGCTCTCGATGCGCGCGTCGAACGGGTCGCCTTCCATGTTCTCGATGCTGACGGTATCGGTGTGCCCGGTCAGCAGCAGGCTGCGCCCGCCGCCGGTTCCCCGGCGGTGCGCGACTACGTTCGGGCGACCGGGAGCGCTCTCCTGCATCTGCACGTCAAAGCCGAGGTCTTCGCAGACTTTCGCCAGCCATTCCGCGATCACGCTCTCGCCGACGCCACCTTCTGCCAGCACCGGATTGATCGAGTTGATCTTCACCATATCGCGCAGCCACAGGGTAATCAGGTCGGTATCGATGTTCATTCGCTGCTCACCTTTGATTTGAGGATTCGGGTTTCAGGATGCAGCTCCATCAGCCAGTCCATGAGCCGGCGCACCGCCAGATGGATGCCCGCTGTCGGGCGCGGCTGACCGATGGTGCTGAGCTGGAGCGTATATTCGCGCGCGCCGGGGGTATCCGGGTGCTGGCGGGTGACGATCACCAGCGCGACGCGCTGCGTGATGGTCGGCTCGCCGACGTGCGCCTCGATCAACAGCGCTTCCCTGCCCAGATAGGCATGGCTGAGGTTGACGTGTGTCCCACCCTCGCCGTACTGGATCGGCTCGAAGCGCTCGATCATGTCCTCAAGCGTCAGCAGGCTGGCGAAAACGATGTGGGGCATGGGAGCATCCTTGACTACGGGCACGTCCGGCGCGGGCGACTCGTTGCGACGATAGGCGAAATAGTAACAATCGCGCCCCTCACGCCGGGCGGCGGCTTCGTACTTGGTTACGATGCGACCGGGCATCTCATTTGCCCACGCGCCCGGCAGAAGATTGTCGAGACCGGGCGTGGCGGTGAGCAGGTGGTGGCTCATCTCGGCGTAGGCGAGGATGTCGGTCGCCAGGTATAATTCGCCGCCCGGCGCGAGTCGGTTGACAATCGCATCGAGCGTGTCACGCTGCATCAGGCGGCGGTGACTGTGATCGGTCTTAAACCAGGGGTCGGGGAAGTTGATATGCGCCTGCCAGATCGACGCTGGGGCGAACAGGTGATGCAGCGCCGTCTCCGCCATTGAATGGACGATGCGGACGTTGGTCAGGCGCTCATGCTCGATCTTGCGCTCAGCGCGCACCAACGAGCGGTTGGAGATCTCCAAGCCAATGATATTCGCGTCCGGGAAGCGGCGGGCAAGATGCAGCAGATACGCCCCCTGACCGAAGCCGATCTCGACGATCAGCGGGCGGGCGACGCCGAATAATGCCGCCCAATCGGTCGGCGCGGGCAGCATCTGGCTGTTGAGCTTGTCCATCGCGCCACGTCCTCCCCTGCTCGGCGCGGATTGTACCAGACCGTGCAGATGAGATCGTAGTGCCGCGCAGAGCCAAACGATTCAACGCAGCGACGCAAAGGGTTAAAGAAAGACGCAAAGTGTTTTGCGCCTTTGCGTTAAAGCTCTGTTTTTGCTTTCCGCAGCACAGTGTACATATTCGCCGCGTCGGCGCGGTATTCGGCGACCGTCGCCAGCCCGGTCGCCGCGACCAGCCGCACGTGTTCGGCGTCGTCCACATGATGACAGTAGCGCAACGCCTGTTCGCCGCGCCGCCAGTCGAGCAGGTAATCGCCCGGCTCGACCGATATCCCCGAATCCCACGCCACGACTCGCTCGCGGAAGCGCGCCTCGTCCATGAAGCGCCATTCGGTGAACGCCAGCAGCCCGCCCGGCGCGACTCGCTGCGCCAGCGCCCGCAGCAGCGCCACCCGCGGATCCGCGCCGGGGATATGGTGCAGCACACCGAACAGCGCCACCAGATCGAACTGACCGAGTGACTCATCCGGGGGCTGTTCCACGATGTCGCGCTGCTCCAAACACACATCGAGACCTGCCAGCGCCAGCCGCGCCCGGTCGAGCAGCGCCGCGCTGGAGTCGATGCCGACATAACGCAGCCGGTCGCGTTCCAGCCGCTCCGCCAGAAAGACGCCGAAGCGACCGTTGCCACAGCCTACGTCGAGAATCGAAAACTCTGTAGGGGCAGGTGGCTTGCTTTGCAAGCCTAGACCTGCCCTAACGATTTCGGCGACGCGCTCCCAGCCCGCCCATGCGCCCTGTCGGGTGGCGTCGAAATCAGCGGCGACCGTCTCGTAAAAGCGGCGGTTGATGTCGTTCAACGTGCGGATCGTGGCGTCGTCCAGCGCATGTCTCCTACAATAAGGCA
>JADLHH010000059.1 GCA_020848855.1 Anaerolineae bacterium
CCGCGCCGTGCGCGCGCGATGGACGGCTTGCGTCTGTTCAGGAATGGTATCAAGTACGCATAGAGGTACTTGTAGGGGCGCACGGTTGTGCGCCCTTACGTTGATTGCGAGTGGGGAGTCGAAGGAGAATCGAATGCTGAGTCACGAGGAACTGGCACGAGCGATCCCGATCCGCTCGGTCGATCTGAGCGGGTGGGGCGCGAAAGAGTCCGGCAAGGTGCGCGACATCTACACCGACGGCGATACCCGCATCCTGATTACGACCGACCGCGTATCGGCGTTCGACCGCGTCGTCGGAGCGATCCCGTTCAAGGGGCAGGTGCTCAACCAATTAAGCGCGTGGTGGTTCGAGCAGGTGCGCGGCATCGTGGACAGCCATATGATCGACGTGCCCGACCCGAACGTGACGGTGGCGCGCTCGGCGGAGACGCTGCCGGTCGAGGTGATCGTGCGCGGCTACATCACCGGCGTCACCAGTACCTCGCTGTGGACGCTCTACGCGGCGGGCGAGCGCAAGCCCTACGGCATCGAGCTGCCTGACGGCTTGCAGAAGAATGATCCGCTGCCCACGCCGATCATTACGCCGACCACCAAAGCCGAGCGCGGCGCGCACGACGAGCGCCTGACCCGCGACGAGATCATTGGCAGCGGGCTGGTCGAACAATCGCTGTGGGAGCAGGTCGAGCAGGCGGCGCTGGCGATTTTCGCGCTGGGGCAGCAGGTCGCCCGCAAAGCCGGGCTGGTGCTGGTCGATACCAAGTACGAGTTCGGGTTGGTCGACGGCAGGCTGATGCTGATCGATGAGGTGCATACGCCTGATTCCATCCGCTACTGGACGCTGGATTCACTCGGCAGCAGCCCCCAGAATTTCGACAAGGAAATCCTGCGCGAGTGGTTCGTCTCGCAGGGCTACCGGGGTGACGGTGACATCCCGGCGATGCCGCCGGAAGTGATCGCCCGTATCGCCGAGCGCTACATCGGCGCTTACGAGCGCCTGACCGGGCAGGCATTCGCCTCCGGCGAGCAGCCCGCCCAGGCGCGCATTGAGCGGAATATGGCGCAGTACCGCGCCGGAGTGAGGGCATAGTGGCTGGTTTCGTCCCGATTTTGATGGGGTCGCGCTCCGACCTCAAGCACGCGCAGACCATCGTCGCCGCGCTGGAGAAATTCGGTATCGAGTCGCAGATTCGGGTGGCGTCGGCGCACAAAACGCCCGCCGTGCTGCTGGATATTCTGACGCAGTACGAAGCCGACCCGCGCCCGAAGGTCTACATCACCATCGCCGGGCGTTCCAACGCGCTCAGCGGCATGGTCGACGCGCAGGTCACCGCGCCCGTGATCGCCTGCCCGCCGCTCTCGGATGCGTTCGGCGGCGCGGACATTTTCTCGTCGCTGCGGATGCCGAGCGGCGTCGCTCCGGCGGTGATCCTCGACGCGGAAGGCGCGGCGCTGGTTGCTGCGAAAATCTTCGGGCTGGCGGATGCAGCCATACGCGAGAAGATCGCCGCGCTGCAAGCCGACAACCGCGACCGCCTCGCCCGCGACGACGCGGAACTCAACCCATAGGTGATGGGAAGGGCGTGTTTCGCCGCCAGATGTTGAAACGTCTGGCTATCCAGAACTTAGCCGCCCACTCAAGGGGCGGCAACAGCCGTTGTCTTGTGGCGACCTCTTTAGTGGGTCGCTAGGTAATTTATAGCTGGCGGTTTAAACCGCCAGCGGGGGTTGCATATGAGCGATGCTCGAAACGTGAAAACGGAATGCACGCCGTCTGATCTGTTCGCCGACGATCACCCGCATGACGAATGTGGCATCTTTGGCATTTACGCGCCGGGGCGGGACGTGGCGCGCCTGACGTTCTTCGGGCTGTACGCCTTGCAGCATCGCGGGCAGGAGAGCGCCGGCATCGCCACCAGCGACGGTCGTGCTGCCTACATGCACAAGGATATGGGGCTGGTCTCGCAGGTGTTCAACGAGGACAACCTGCGCCCGCTGGTCGGTCACTGCGCCATCGGGCATAACCGCTACTCGACCACCGGCTCGTCGCATCTGCGCAACGCCCAGCCGTACCTGATCGAGACGATCTACGGCCCGCTCGGCGTGGCGCACAACGGCAACCTGACCAACGCGCTCGAACTGCGCCACAAGCTGCTGTCGCGCGGCGTCGGCTTGTCCTCGACCACCGACAGCGAGGTTGCAACCCAGATTCTCGCCTCGCCCCCGGATGTGTGGACGGACGAAGATCGCTACATGAACGCCTACCACGTCGGCGAGTGGGAGCAGCGCATCCGGGCGTTTACACAGGTCGCCGAGGGCGCGTACTCGCTGGTGATCCTGACGCGCGACGCGGTCTACGCCGTGCGCGACCCGCACGGGCTGCGCCCGCTGTGTCTGGGCGAGCTGGACGGCGGCGGCTGGGTCGTCGCGTCCGAGTCAAGCGCGCTTTCGACCATCGGCGCGCGTTACGTGCGCGAAGTCGAACCCGGCGAGATCGTCCGGCTGGATGATCGCGGCGCGGTGTCGATTGAGGGGCGCGCGCCGCTCGAACCGGCGCTGTGCAGCTTTGAGTACGTCTACTTCGCCCGACCGGACTCACTGATGGAAGGTAAGACCGTCCACAGTGTGCGCCAGCGCATGGGGCGCGAGCTTGCCCGCGAAGCCCCGGCGGATGCCGATGTCGTCGTCCCAGTGCCCGATTCGGCGACACCCGCCGCCATCGGCTACAGTCTGGAAAGCGGGCTGCCGTTCACCGAGGGGCTGATCAAGAATCGTTACATCGGGCGCACCTTCATCCAACCGGATGACCAGCTTCGCCGGGTCGGCGTCCAGTTGAAGTACAACCCGCTTGTGGCGAACCTGGCGGGCAAGCGTGTTGTGCTGGTGGACGATTCGATTGTGCGCGGCAACACCGCCGGACCGCTGGTGCAGCTTCTGCGCGACGCCGGCGCGACCGAAGTCCACCTGCGCGTGTCGTCGCCGCCGGTGCGCCATCCGTGCTTCATGGGCGTCGATATGGCGACCTACGGGCAGTTGATCGCCCACCGGCTGAGGATTGACGAAATCTGCCGGCGCGTCGGCGCGGACAGCCTCGCGTATCTCAGCCTGCCGGGGATGCTCACCGCCATCAACGAAACGCCCGGCACGGAATCGTGGGGCGGACTGCAAGGCGATCCGCAAGGCTCGCACGGACACTGCGCCGCCTGCTTCTCCGGCGAATACCCGATTCGCGTCCCGCCCTGGTTGTTTGCCGAGGAGCGCGATAAGCTCGTTTTCGACCGGGTATGGGGAGGCTAGGCGTGATCGATCAGAAAGTGCTGGTCGTCGGTTCGGGCGGGCGCGAACATGCCCTCGCCTGGGCGATTGCGCGTTCGCCGTCGGCGGCGCAGGTGTACGTCGCGCCGGGCAACGCCGGGACGACCTGGGGAGCGGCGAAAAACCGCGCGCCCTCGACCAACGTTTCCATTTCCGCTGAAGACATCCCGGCGCTGGTGGCGTTCGCCCGGCGCGAAAACATCGACCTCGCCGTGATCGGACCCGAAGTGCCGCTGGCGCAGGGGATTGTCGATGCCTTTCAGTCGGCGGGGATGCGCGTCTTTGGTCCCACCAGGGCGGCGGCGCAGCTTGAGTCGTCCAAGACGTTCTCGAAGGAATTCATGCGCCGCCACCACATCCCGACGGCGGCTTACGGCGCGTTTACCGATTACGTCGAGGCGCGGGCGTTCGTCACCGGCTTCGGCAGGTCTGTCGTCGTCAAAGCCGACGGGCTGGCGGCGGGCAAGGGCGTGATCGTCTGCGCGACCGTAGCGGAAGCCGACGCCGCGCTGCGCTCGATCATGCTGGAGCGCGAATTTGGCGCGGCGGGTGACCGCGTGGTGATCGAGGAGCGCCTGACCGGCGCGGAGCTTTCGGCGCTGGCGTTCTGCGACGGCAAAACCGCCGCCCTGATGCCGCTGGCGCGCGACCACAAGCGCGTCGGCGACGGCGACACCGGACTGAACACCGGCGGCATGGGCGCGTATGCGCCGGTTCTGGATGTGCCGCCTGATCTGGTCGAGACGATCCGCGAGCAGGTGATCATTCCTGCGCTGCGCGGCATGGCATCCGAAGGGACGCCTTACACCGGCGTGCTGTACGCCGGCTTAATGCTGACGCCGGACGGCATCCGGGTGCTGGAATTCAACTGCCGCTTTGGCGACCCGGAGACGCAGGTCATCCTGCCGCTGCTCGACAGCGATCTGGTCGAGATCATGACTGCCTGCACCGAAGGACGCCTGCGCGAGCATCAACCGCGCTGGCTGCCGGGCGCGTGCGCGACCATCGTGCTGGCGTCGCCGGGCTATCCCGGAACGTATCCCAAAGGGCTGCCGATCAGCGGGCTGGAGTCGCGTCACGAGGACGTGATCGTTTTTCACGCCGGAACGTCACGGGAAGGTGATCGCGTCGTGACGGCGGGCGGGCGGGTGCTGGCGGTCAGCGCGCGTGGCGAATCGCTGCCGAAAGCGCTGGCGAACGCCTACGCCCACATCCCCAACATCCGGTTCGAGGGGATGCACTACCGCCGCGATATCGGGCGGATTGCCGAAGGGGCGACACGATGACCCAGTATTCGCAGGCAGGGGTGGATATCGCCGCCGGGAACCGCGCCGCCCAGTTGATGGCGCAGGCGGTGCGCTCGACTTACGGCGCGGAAGTGCTGGCGGGCATCGGCGCGTTTGGCGGGCTGTACGATGCCTCGGCGCTCAAGGCAATGAACGCGCCGGTGCTGGTCGCCTCGACCGACGGCGTCGGCACGAAAACGAAGGTCGCCGCGCGCCTGAACCGCTGGGGCAGCATCGGGCAGGATTTGGTTAACCACTGTATTAACGACATTCTGGTACAGGGCGCGCGCCCGCTGTTCTTTCTGGATTACGTCGCCTCGTCGCGCCTCGACCCGGAGCAGATCGCGGCGGTGGTCGGCGGCGTGGCGGCGGCGTGCCGCGCCGTCGGCTGCGCGCTGCTGGGCGGCGAAACCGCCGAAATGCCGGGCGTGTACGAGCCGGGCGAGATCGACCTCGCTGGGACGATCATCGGCGTAGTGGAGCGCGGCAAAATCATCGACGGCGCAGCGATTCGCCCCGGCGATGCGCTGCTGGCGCTGCCGTCCACCGGGCTGCACACCAACGGCTATTCGCTGGCGCGGCGCGTGCTGGATGATCTGGACTGGGGCGAGCCGCTGCCCGAACTCGGCGGCACGGTCGGCGATGCGCTGCTGGCGGTGCATCGCTGTTATCTCGAACCCGTCAGCCGGTTGTGGGCGGCGAACGTCACGATCCGCGGGATGGCGCATATCACCGGCGGCGGTGTGATCGACAACCTGCCGCGCATCCTGCCGGATGCGACCGGCGCGGTCGTGCGGCGCGGCGCGTGGACAGAGCCGCCGATCTTCGGTCTGATACAGGAAATCGGCAATATCGACGCCGACGAGATGTTCCACGTCTTCAACATGGGGCTGGGGATGCTGCTGGTCGTGCCGCCGGAACAGGCCGGCGCGGCGCGGGCAGTGCTGCCGGAACTGGCGCTGGTCGGCGAGATCGTCGCGGGGACGGGTGTCACGGTGGAGCAGGGCGGCAGATGACAGCACGGCTGGTCGTTCTGATTTCCGGCAGCGGCACCAACCTGCAAGCGATTCTCGACGCGAGTGCCGGCGGCGAACTTACCGCGCAGGTGGCGCTGGTCGTCTCCAACCGCAAGGCGGCATACGGGCTGGCGCGCGCCGAGCAGGCGGGCGTGCCGACGCTGTATTTCCCGCTCAAGCCGTACACCGACGCCGGACAGAGCCGCGAGGCTTACGACCGTGACCTCGCTGGGCGTGTGCGTGCGCTGTCGCCGGGTCTCGTCGTGCTGGCGGGCTGGATGCACGTGCTCAGCCCGGCATTCCTCAACTGCTTTCCCCGGCAGGTGATCAACCTGCATCCCGCGCTGCCGGGCTTGTTTCCGGGAATCGACGCCATCGCGCGGACGTTCGATGCCTATCAGCGCGGCGAGGTCGCCGTTGGCGGCTGCATGGTGCATTACGTCATCCCGGAAGTTGACGCAGGCGAAGTCATCGGGCACGTCGAAGTGCCCATCCAGCCGGGCGACACGCTTGACTCATTCGAGGCGCGGCTGCACGCTGCCGAGCATCGCCTGCTGGTGCAGTCGGTGAAACAGGTGCTCGGCGCTTGAACGCTCAAGCGCCGGGTGTTGGTCGTCTGAGCGGTTGGTGAGAATTCCGCGATTTTCCGGCGCTTCGGCATAACTTCTAAACAACCTGTGCTTATGGTTATGCCGTTCCCAAATTTCGAGTGGAGGATGTTCGATGTCACGCAGTGTGCGGATGGTGCTTCTATTGGCTGTAGTGGTCGGGGTGGTGGGAGTGGGCGGGTATTTGTACCTGACGCGTGATATCGCTGCTCCCAGCACCGACGTTCAGGCGGGCGCGGGGGAAATCGAGACGGTGGAAGACGGTGGCACACTGTTCCGCATCTCGCAGGATGAGTCACAGGTAGAGTTCAACATTTTCGAAGTCCTCAATGGCAGCGACAAGACGGTCGTCGGCACGACCAACCAGGTCGCCGGGGATTTGGTGGTCAACCTCAGCAATCCGGCTGAGTCGGAAATCGGCTCGATAGCGATCAACGCCCGCACGTTCCAGACCGACGAAGACCGGCGCGACAATGCCATCGCCCGCTTCATCCTGCAATCGGAAAACGACGACTACGAGTTCATCACTTTCACCCCGACCAGCATCACCGGTCTCCCGGCGAGCGCCAGCGTCGGCGATACGTTCACGCTGGAAGTCACGGGTGATCTGAGCATCGCCGGGCAGACTAACCCGGTGACGTTCAACGTGACGACCACACTCGAAGCGGCTGACCGGTTGGCGGGCAGCGCCGAAACCACGATTCAGCGTGGCGATTTCAACCTGAGCATCCCCAGCGTGCCGTTTGTCGCCGATGTTGGCGAAGAGGTCACCCTCAAGCTCAGCTTCGTCGCGTCCTCGGTCGACGAGGCGTAAACACCTCAAACCCCTTCGCTGTAGAAACGGCGGCGCGCCTCTCGTATAGACGCGCCGCCGCTGCATGTCGTCACAGAACAACGTAACCGTGAAAGTCGCCGGGCATATTTGCGCCCTATTGTCGAAATTCAGTTGGATAGTGTATATTACGGGCTTCACCAAAATGTTCACAATTGTTTCGCGCAACTGTTGGTATCGACCGTTCAGGAGATTCTTATTATGAAGATCAAACTGTTGGTGCTGCTGCTGGTATTCGTTGTTCCACTGGGGGTCGTCAGCGCTCAGACGCCCATCGAATCGTTGGGCGAGGGCGAAGGCGCGCTGGATATCATCGCCTGGGCAGGTTACATCGAGCGCGGCGACACCGACCCGGCTTACGACTGGGTGACGGATTTTGAGGCTGAAACCGGCTGCATGGTTCAGGTGAAGACGGCGGCGACCTCCGACGAGATGGTCGCGTTGATGAACGAAGGACGTTTCGACCTGGTGACAGCTTCAGGCGATGCCAGTCTGCGCCTGGTGGCAGGCGGTCGCGTTCAGCCGATTAACCTCGACCTGATCCCAAGCTGGAGTACGGTCGATGAGCGGCTGCAGAACGCCCCCTGGCATACGGTCGATACCGATGGCGACGGCGTGGCGGAGCATTACGGCGTGCCGTACCAGTGGGGTCCTAATGTGTTGATGTACAACTCCGAGACGTTTGGTGACAGCGCGCCGACGAGCTGGAATGTCGTTTTCGAAGAGATGACGCTGCCGGATGGCGAATCGAACGCTGGGCGCGTACAGGCTTACGACGGTCCGATCTACGTGGCTGACGCTGCCCTGTACCTGAGGGCGAACAACCCGGAGCTGGGCATCACCGACCCGTACTCGCTCGACCGCGACCAGTTCAACGCCGCGCTCGACCTGCTGCGCCAGCAGCGCCACTTGGTCGGTCGCTACTGGCACGATGCGTTCATCCAGATGGACGACTTCACCAATGAAGGTGTCGTCGCTTCCGGCTCGTGGCCCTTCCAGGTGAACCTGCTTCAGGCGGGCGGCGCGCCGATTGCCAGCGTGATCCCCGTCGAAGGGGCGACTGGCTGGGCGGACACGACCATGATGCACAGCGAAGCGCCGCACCCCAACTGCGCCTACATGTGGCTGGAACACTCCGTCAATCCCAAGCTGCAGGGCGACCTGGCGGCGTGGTTCGGCTCGGTTCCGGCAGTTCCGGCTGCCTGCACCGGCAACGAACTGCTCACCGACACCGGCTGTGCGACCAACGGCTTCGACGATTTCGAGAGCATTCACTTCTGGCGCACGCCGACCGCCACCTGCGCGGACGGGCGCGGCGACATCTGCGTGCCGTATTACGAGTGGGTCAGCAGCTACGTCGGCGTGATCGGCGGGCGGTAATTGCCGTATAGCGCATAGATTTCCTCGTAGGGGCACGATATATCGTGCCCCTACACAAACCAATTGTTGTCTGTGGGGCACAATTACGATGGACTACAAATTGTGGATCAACGGTCGCTGGGCGGATTCGCGCGACGGCGGCATGATGGCGGTCGAAAACCCGGTGACGGGCGAGACGATCGCGCAGGTCGTCAACGGCGGGCGCGGCGACGTGGACGCGGCGGTGAGCGCCGCCCGCGATGCCTACTACGATGGGCGCTGGTCGCGGCTGACGCCGGCGCAGCGCTCGCTGGCGATCTGGAAGCTGGCGGATTTGCTGCAAGCCAACGCCGAGCAGTTCGCGCGGGCGGAATCGGACAATACCGGCAAGCCGTACCAGTTTGTCAGTCTGGGCGCGGACATGCCGTTCGGCATTGACAACCTGCGTTTCTTCGCGGCGGCGGCTCGTGATACACACGGCTACAGCGCGGGCGAGTACATGGCGGGCTACACGTCGATGTACCGCCGCGAGCCAGTGGGCGTGGTCGGACAGATCGCGCCCTGGAATTACCCGCTGCTGATGGCGATCTGGAAGATTGGTCCGGCGCTGGCGGCTGGCTGCACGGTCGTGCTGAAGCCCGCGCCCGGCACGCCGATCACGTCGCTGATGCTGGCGGAGCTGAGCGCTGAAGCGGGTATCCCCGACGGCGTGCTGAACGTGGTCACAGGCGGCAACGACACCGGGCAGGCGCTGGTCGAGCACCCCGACGTGCGCATGGTCAGCCTGACCGGCTCGACCGGGACGGGCAAGAAGATCATGAAAACCGCCGCCGACACACTCAAGCGGGTGCATCTGGAACTGGGCGGGAAAGCGCCGTTCATCGTGTTCGACGACGCCGACGTGGATCAGGTGGCGGCAATCGCCACGCTGACCTCGACATTCAACACCGGGCAGGACTGCACCGCCGCGACGCGCGTCTACGTCGAGCAGCGGCAGATGAACAACGTCCTCGAAGCGATAGTCGAGGGGATGCGCGGCGTGAAAGTCGGCGGGCAGTACGAGGATGGCGTGAAAATGGGTCCGCTGATTTCATCAACGCAGCGCGAGCGCGTCAGCGGCTTCGTCGAGCGGGCGCGGGCGTCCGGCGCGAAAGTGCTGACCGGCGGGAGCGTGCCGGCGGGCAGGGACGGCGGCTATTTCTACGCGCCAACGGTGATCGCCGACGCCGACCAGAAATCGGAGATCATCCAGAGCGAGGTGTTCGGTCCGGTGCTGACGATCAGCGCGTTCAAGGACGAGGCGGACGCGGTGCGGCTGGGCAACGATGTGCTGTACGGGCTGGCGGCGTCGCTGTGGACGAAGGATATCGGGCGGGCGATGCGCATCTCGCGCGATCTCGAATTTGGGACGGTCTGGATCAACGATCACATCCCACTCACGTCCGAGACGCCGCACGGCGGCTTCAAGCAGTCGGGCTTCGGCAAAGACCTGAGCGCCGAGGCGGTCGGCGACTACCGCATCACCAAGCATGTGATGGTGAAAAACGGATAAAAGCAGGACTGAGGGACGAGGGCTGAGGACTGAGGAAAAGCAAAGCCGATTGTGAATCACAGAGACCTCAGCGGGCATAGAGTTATACTGTAGGGGTGCGGCGCAATCCATTCGCTGTGCCGCGCCCCTGCACGCTCGAAAGCGGAGGTGATGCAAATGCTGATCTATGATGACGCAGAGCAAGCCTATCTTCGCTGGGTACAGGCAAACCCGAACGGCTATGTCCTGAATGCTCCAAAGGGCGACGGCAAGGTCTCCTACGCCATGCTGCACCGGGCGTCGTGCCGCTCGATTAGCTCCGATCAGCACACCCACTACACGACCACGACCTACAGCAAGGTGTGTTCGCTCAAGAAACAGGAACTGGTTGACTGGGGACGCAAACACTCACGCAGCTTCAAGGAGTGTTCGCTTTGCAAGCCTTAATGACAAGCCGTAACGATGGATAAAACATGAGTGTAAAAGCGGCTTCTGTTCGGCTCGTGAATGTGTCGCGGCATTTCGGCGCGGTGCGCGCGGTCGATGACGTATCGCTGGATGTGTTCGAAGGTGAATTCTTCTCGATGCTCGGTCCGTCAGGATCGGGCAAGACCACCTGCCTGCGGCTGATCGCCGGGTTCGAACATCCCAACGCCGGGCAGATCATCCTGCACGGGCAGGATGTCGCCAAACTGCCGCCCTACGAGCGCGACGTGAACACCGTGTTTCAGGATTACGCCCTGTTCCCGCACATGACCGTCGGCGAGAACGTCGGCTACGGGCTGATGATCAGGAAGGTGGCAAAGCCGGAACGCGCCCGGCGCGTCGCCGAAATGCTGGAGCTGGTGCGGCTGTCCGGTCTGGGAGACCGCAAGCCGGCGCAGCTTTCCGGCGGGCAGCGGCAGCGAGTCGCGCTGGCGCGGGCGCTGGTCAATCATCCGAGCGTGCTGCTGCTCGACGAGCCGCTGGGCGCGCTCGACCTCAAGCTGCGCCAGCAGATGCAGGTCGAACTCAAGAATATTCAGCAGCAGGTCGGCATCACCTTCATCTACGTGACGCACGATCAGGAAGAAGCGCTGACGATGTCCGACCGGCTGGCGGTGTTCAATCACGGCAGGATCGAGCAGATTGGCTCGCCGGCGGAAGTGTACGAGAAGCCGCAGACCGGCTTCGTCGCCGGGTTCGTCGGCGTGTCGAACATCGTCAGCAGTACGGCGGCGCAGCAGATCACCGGGGCGGCGAGCGCGTTCTCGATCCGACCGGAGAAAATTGTGATGGTCGCGCCGGGAACGCCGACGCCGACCGACTGCTACAGCGTGCCGGGCGTTGTCCGCGACGTGGTGTATCTGGGGATGCACACTCGCTACCTGATCGAACTGGAAGCGGGCAGCGACCTGACGGTCGTCCAGCAAAACCTCGAATCGACCTCGATGGAAGTGCTGGCGGCGAAAGGACGGCGCGTCCAGTTGGTGTGGCGGCGCGACTTCAACCGCGTGATTGGGCAGGAGGGATAATGGCGACGACGGCAGCCAGCCTACCCATCCCGGCGCAGCCTTCGCGCGTGCGCCGCGCCGCGAATTATCTGTACCGCCATCCGCTGCTGGCGCTGGCGCTGCTGCTCCTGCCGACGCTCTTCTGGCTGGGCGTGTTCTACCTCGGCTCGCTTTCGTCGATGCTGGTGCAGAGCTTCTTCTACCTGGACGACTTTTCCGGGCGCATCGTCCGGCAGTTTTCGACGCGGACGTACCAGCAGTTGTTCATGCAGGTCAACGTCGACATCGTGCTGCGCACCGTCGGCATGGCGGCGGCGGTGACGATTGCCGCCGCGCTGATCGCCTTTCCGCTGGCGTACTACATGGCGCGGCACGCCTCGTACCGCATCAAGGGGCTGCTGTATCTCGGTGTGATGCTGCCGCTGTGGTCGAGCTATCTGGTGCGGGTCTACGCCTGGAAGCTGATTCTGGCGCAGGAAGGGATCATCACCTGGGTGGCGAACGGTCTCGGCTTGGGCGGCGTGCTTCAATGGCTGCTCGACCTGCCCGGTATCGGTGGTCCGTCGCTGTCATTCTCGTACATCGGCTTGTTCGTCGTGTTCGTGTACATCTGGCTGCCGTACATGATCCTGCCGATCACGACGGCACTGGAGCGCGTGCCCAGGTCGGTGATCGAGGCATCGGGCGACCTCGGCGCGCGACCGGGCATGACCTTCCGCAAGGTGACGCTGCCGCTGGCGTTCCCCGGCGTGATTGCCGGGTCGATCTTCACGTTCTCGCTGACCCTGGGCGATTACATCATCCCCGGCGTGTTCGGCAATTCGAGCTACTTCATCGGGCAGGCGGTGTATCTGCAGCAGGGCACGGCGGGCAATATCCCGCTGGCAGCCGCCTTCACGGTCGTGCCGATCGTGATCATGGGCGTGTATTTGCTGGTCGCGCGGCGATTGGGGGCGTTCGATGCCCTTTGAGAACACGCAGCCGCGCGCTCCGTTCGGACTCAAGGCGGCGACCGTCGGCGCGCTGGTCTTTCTACACTTCCCGCTGCTGCTGATTGTCCTGTACGCCTTCACGACCGAAGACGCCGCATTCACGTTTCCGCCGCCGGGACTCACGCTCGACTGGTTCGGCGTGCTGCTGGGACGGCAGGATTTCTGGAACGCGCTCGGCTTGTCGCTGGTGGTGGCGGTCGTGGCGACGCTGCTCGCGCTGATCATCGGCACGCTGACGGCGCTCGCCATCTTTCGCAGCAATTTCTTCGGGCGCGACGCCATCTCGCTGATGATGATCCTGCCGATTGCGCTGCCGGGTATCGTCACCGGCATCGCCCTACGCTCGGCGATCAATATTGCCAGCCTCGATTTCAGCTTCTGGACAATCGTGATCGGTCACGCGACGTTCTGCGTGGTGACGGTCTACAACAACGTCGTCGCCCGGCTGCGGCGCACCAACTTCTCGCAGGTCGAGGCGTCGATGGACTTGGGCGCGTCAATGCTGCAAACCTTCCGCTACGTGATTCTGCCGAACATCGCCACCGCGCTGCTGGCGGGCGGGATGCTGTCGTTCGCGCTGTCGTTCGACGAGGTCATCGTCACGACGTTCACCGCCGGGAACCAGCAAACGCTGCCGATCTGGATTTTCAGCCAGTTGATCCGCCCGCGCGACCGCCCGGTGACCAACGTCGCCGCGATGATCGTGATCGCCACGACTCTGATTCCGCTGCTGCTCGCCTACCGCTTCACCCGCGAGGGAAGTGAGTAGCGGTCTGACTCGATTCCCAGCCGAAACCATACACTTGTCCGCGTCGAACGGTGATGAGTCTCACTTGTCTGTGCCGCCGGGATGCGCTTAGCTCAAATAGGCGCTGTGACCTGTCTGGCAAGATGGGGCGAGAGATACCGTTTATGGACACAATGACTTCCCGCCAGCGGATGCTGACCGCACTGACCGGCGGCGTGCCGGATCGGCTGCCGGTAACGACGCATCACGTCATGCTGTCGTTCCTGCAGAAATACATGGGTGGCATCGACTACCACCGGTTTTTCGATATCCTTGAACTCGACGCCTACCTGTGGACGGTTCCGTACCTGCCGGATGAGAGCGCGGGCGAGTACTTCGACCCGAACCAGACGTTCGTTCATCCGCTCGACCACACGCGTCGGGTCGTGTCCGACCGCTGGCGCATCGAGTGCGATTCGCTGCCCGATTCGGAATACCGGACGACGCGCTACCGCTTCGTCACGCCTAAAGGCACGCTGTCAATGGTGCTGCAGGGGAACGACCAGACCGACTGGGTGGTCGAGCCGCTGATCAAGGAAAAGCGCGACATCGACCTGATCGCCAGCTACGTCACGCACCCGAAATGCGACGTGGCAGCGGTCAACCGGACTGCTGAAGCGTTCGGCGAGCGCGGCTTGATACGCGGACACATCTGCTATTTCGACGTGTACGGGCAGCCGGGCTGCTGGCAGGATGCCGTCGAGCTGGTTGGAACGGAGCGGCTGATCCTCGAAACCTACGACGACCCGGCGTGGGTACACGAACTCATCCAGATATTGCAGGCGCGCAAGAAAACATTTATCCGGTCGCTGGCGGGCGCGCGCTACGACCTGCTCGAACTGGGCGGCGGCGCGGCGTCATCAACCGTGATTTCTCCCAAAATCTTCGACCAGTTCGTCGCGCCTTACGACTCCGAATTGATCGCGCTGGCGCATGAAGCCGGGCAGCGCATCGTCTATCACACCTGCGGCGGTATGATGCCGATTCTGGAACGGATCGCCGGGATGCAGCCCGACGCGATGGAGACGTTCACGCCGCCGGGCATGGGCGGCGACACGCGGCTTGCCGAAGCCAAGCAGCGCATCGGTGACAAGGTGTGCATGATCGGCGGGTTCGACCAGTTCCACTACTTCGTCGGCTGCACGCCGGACGAAACCCGCGCCGAAGTGCGGCGCTGCTTCGAGACGGCGGGCGCGAACGGCAGCTACATCCTCAGCCCGTCCGATCACTTCTTCGATGCCGACCTCGACCTGCTGGCGGCGTTCGCAGACGAGGCGAAACACTGTGCTTATTCATAAGCCGGACGTGATCGAGATCGGCGTGCCGGTCGAGGAGATCGAGGCGCGCCGCCAGCGCGTGACGCAGGCGAAGCGCTTCGAGACGCCGGATCGCGTCCCGGTCATCCCGGCAATCGCCCATCGCTTCCTCGTGCCGCAGGTGGGCGTGTCGTTCCGCGATTATTACGCCGACCCCGAAACCATGCTGCGCACGCAAATCCTCGCGCAGAAGTGGCTGCTGGAGAATGTCCGCACCGACGCCTACTCGATTACCGGGGCGTGGGTCGGCGCGTGGACGGATTTTCAGAACACGTTCGAGGCGGGCAGCCTCGGCTGCGAAATCACCTTCCCGGACGACGACATCCCCTGGGTCGGTGCGGGCTGGGTCAAAACCGACGACGACCTGCGCCGCCTCGAAGCGATGGATTTCGTCCATTCCGGCATCAACGCCCGCCAGGTCGAGTACCGACGCGCCATGATGCGCGTCGCCGAGAAATACCCGGTGCGCTTTCAGGGCGGCGAGATTTTCTACCCCGGCGCGAACCCGGCGCTGACGCACACGTCCGACGGTCCGTTTGGGGTCGCGGGCGACGTGATCGGACAGACTGAACTGTTCCTCGGCGTTTACGAGCGCCCGGACTTCGTGCGTGAGGCGCTGCGCATCGTCACCGACAAGCTGATCGCGTGGCTGGATTTTTGCTGGGAAGAAGAAGAGCTGCCGACCCCGCGCGACTTCGCCTGGACGGATGACCTGGCGGTGTCGCTCTCTGCCCAGAGCTACCGCGACCTCGTGCTGCCGTTCGAACAGAAGCTGCGCTTCCACTTCGACGGCTACCTGAGCCTGCACATGTGCGGCAAAGCCGACCACATGCTCGAAATCTTCCGCGACGACCTCAGAATTAATGAACTGCAAGGCTTCGGCTATCAGGTCAATCTCGACCGGGTGGCATCGGTGCTGGGCGGGCGGGTTGTACTGGTGGGCAACGTCAGCCCGATGCTGATCCATACCGGCACGCCGGAGCAGGTGCGCGAAGCGACGCGCGCCGTGATCGACAAGTTGGCGGGGTATCGCGGGTTGATCATTCAGGACGGAAGTAACATCCCGCCTGGCTCGCCGCTGGAGAACATCAACGCTATGATGGAAGCCGCTGAGTTATACGGACGATACCGATAGGGGCAGCGCATGTTAGTTCAGCGGAACAAGGACTTTCTCAAGCGGCTGTGGGCGCTGGAAAACGACAACCGTCCCGGCTTCATGATCGGCTACGTGGGACCGCGCGTGAAGAACGGCAAGCCGGTTCCGAGCGCGCTGTTTTCCACTGAGGGACCGGATACGGTGCGCAACCGCCTGCTCGATCCGCAGAAATATCTGCGCGCCCAACTGGACGAGATCGACGCGCAGCTTGCCCAGCAGGGCGACTTCGTGCCGACGCTGTGCCCGACGCTGGGCTTGGTCGGCATCCCATCGGCGTTCGGCTGCGAAGTCATCTGGTGGGAAAACGACCTGCCCGCCGTGCGCCCCGCCATCGGCGACGACCCGGACGAAGTCTACGGGCTGGGGATGCCGACGGTGGTCGACGGCGAACTGGCGCGGATGCTCGACTACACTGCCTACTTCATCGAACAGACGACCGGGCGCTACCCGATTCGCATGAGTGATATTCAGGGTCCGCTGGACAGCGCCGCGCTGATCATGGGGCACAACAATTTCCTCATGGCGATGTACACCCATCCCAAAGCCGTCCATCACCTGCTGCAGCGCATCACCAACCTGACGATTGCGTTCGTGCAGGCGCAGCGCGACCTCGCCGTGTGCTATGGCTGCGAATTCGTGCCGAGCATGTTCCAGCCGTGGATGCCCGACGGCTTGGGGATTTCCGTCTCCAACGACGAATGCGTCATGATCTCGGCGGAGATGCACGACGAATTCAACGTGCCGTACCTGAACCAGTTGTCCGAAGCGTTCGGCGGCATTTACCTGCATTCGTGCGGCAAGTGGACGCACCAGTTTCCCAGCTTGGCGAAGGTGCGGAATCTGCGCGGGCACGAGTTCGGCGCCAGCGAAGCGACCTTCGAGCCGGTGCTGGAGCATTTCGGCGGCAAGATCGCGCTCGCCTGCCGCGTCGGCTTGCACCGCGACCTCAAGTTCGCGGGCATGGCGGACTACGTGCGCCGGGTGATGGCTGGCGCCAAAACGTATCGCGGGCTGTTCATTAACGTGGATATCACCAACGGGCTGATCGACGATACATGGCCCGCAGTTGATCTGGAAGAAATTTACGCCTTGTTTCAGTCGCCGGAGAAATTACGGTAGAGAGGAGTCGAGCAGTGTCGCTGATTGAGGAGATTCGAGAGAGCGTCATTCACGGGCAGGCGAACGTCACCGTCGAAAAGACCCGGCAGGCGCTGGATGAAGGGGTCGATGCGGGCGCGATCCTCAATGACGGCATGATCAGCGCCATGAGCGAGGTTGGTCGGCTGTTCGAGGAGGGCGAATACTTCGTCCCGGAAATGCTGATCGCCGCGCGGGCGATGGATAAGGGAATGCAGATTCTCAAGCCGCATCTCGTGGCGCAGGGTGTCGCGTCGGCGGGCAAAGTCGCCATCGGCACGGTCAAGGGCGACCTGCACGACATTGGCAAGAAGCTGGTCGCCATGATGCTGGAAGGCGGCGGCTTCGAGATCATCGACCTGGGTATCGACGTGACGCCGGAAAAGTTCGTCGAAGCGGTGCGCAACGGCGCGCAGGTGGTGGCGCTGTCGGCGCTGCTGACGACCACCATGCCCAACATGAAGTCGGTCGTGGATGCGCTGCGCGACGCCGGGCTGCGCGATCAGGTGCGCGTGATCATCGGCGGCGCGCCGGTCAGCGAAAGCTATGCGCTGCAAATCGGCGCGGACGGCTACGCGACGGATGCGTCGAGCGCGGTGCGCAAGGTTCGTCAGTTGCTCAGCGCCTGACCGCGCTGCATCCCCCATGACCGACTCTGCGCGCCGCGTGATACTGCTGCCTTCCGGTCGTCAGGGTGACGTGCCCGACGGGACGACCGTGCTCGATGCCGCGCACCAGCTTGGCGTCGACCTGGAAGCGTTGTGCGGCGGCAGGCAGCGCTGCGCCAAATGCCTTGTCGGCGTGGAGCAGGGCACATTTCCCAAGCACGGCATCACGTCCGGCAGCGAGCATCTGACACCACCCAGCGCGGACGAGCGCAGGTACGCGGCGGCGCACGGCATCGACCTGCACGAGCAGCGAATGGCGTGCGCGGCGCGAATCGCCGGGGATGTGCTGATTTCGGTGCCGGAGACCAGCCTCGCTCGCAAGCAGGTGTTTCGCAAGGCGGCGGGCGACGTGCCGATCACGCTTAACCCGGCGGTGCGCATGGTCTACGTCGAAGTTGAGCCGGCGGCGTTGGGCAGCCGGGGCGACTGGCAGCGCCTGCAAGTCGCGCTGGCGGATCAGCGCGATTTGCATGACCTGAGCATCGACTTAGCTGCGCTGCGTTCGCTGCAAGCGGCGCTGCGGGCGGGGTCGTGGGGCGTGACGGTGACGATCTGGCGCGAGCGCGAGGTGATCCGCGTTGAGCCGGGCTACGTCGAGAGCCTGTACGGGCTGGCAGTCGATATCGGCTCGACCACAGTCGCCGGCTACCTGTGCGACCTGCTCACCGGCGAAATCGTCGCGACCGAAGCGCTGATGAATCCGCAGGTGCGTTTCGGCGAGGACATCATGAGCCGCATCTCGTATGCCGCCGAGCCGGGCGGTGTCGGGCGGCTGCACCACGCCATCGTCAAGGCGCTCAACGACCTGATGGCAGGCGTGGCGGCGAGCGCGGGGATTGCCGCCAGCGCGATCACCGACTTGGTGGTGGTCGGCAATTCGGTCATGACCCACCTGTTTCTGGAACTCGACCCGCACGAACTCGGCACGATGCCGTTCGCGCTCAGCAGCGACGACGCGCACAATCTGAAGGCGCGCGATCTGGGATTGAAGGCGGCGCATCCCGGCGCGCGCGTTCACCTGCTGCCGTCGATTGCCGCTTACGTCGGCGCGGACACGGTCGGCGTGCTGTTAGCGGCTGTGGCAGCGACGCCGGACAACGAAATCACGCTGATTGTGGACATCGGCACGAACGCCGAGATCGTGCTGGCGAGCCGCGATTTTCTGCTGGCGTCGTCCAGCCCGACCGGTCCGGCGTTCGAGGGCGCGCAGATCACGCATGGGCAGCGCGCCGCTGCCGGGGCAATCGAGCGGTTTCGCTATGACGGGCAGCGCGTGCGCTACAAGGTCGTGGGCGACCCGCGCTGGAGCGACGAGCTGCCGCCCGGCGAAACGCTCGCGCCGACCGGCATCTGCGGCTCTGGCATCATCGAAATTGTGGCGGAACTGAATCGGGCGGGCGTGATTCGGACGAGCGGGCGCTTCCCGCCTTCGGATAGTCATGCGCACGTCCGCGCCAATGGCAAGTCGGGGGAATTCGTGGTTGCGCCTGCCGACGAGACGGCGTCCGGGAGCGACATCGTCGTCACCCAGCACGACGTTCGCGCGATTCAACTGGCGAAGGCGGCATTGTTTGCGGGAATCCGGCTGCTGATGGAGCAAAAAGGAATCGACCACATCGACCGGATCAAGCTGGCGGGCGCGTTCGGCAGCTACATCGACCCGCTGTACGCCATGCGCATCGGGCTAATCCCGGAATGTGATCTGGAGCATGTCGAGATCGTCGGCAATGCGGCGGGCGACGGCGCGCGGATCGCGCTGGTGGACGCCGACCAGCGCGAAGCAGCGCAAATGCTGGCGCGGCGAGTCGAATACGTCGAGACGGCGGCGCATTCCCGCTTTCAGGACTGCTTCGTTGAAGCGCTGGCGCTGCCGGAAATACATCTAACCACAGAGACCGCAGAGGGCACAGAGAAAAGACAATTTTGAACCGCCAGGATGCCAGGTACGCCAGGAACAGGTAGGGGAAAATGGCAGTCAGCTTACAGAGCCTTTTGGACAGCCAGGCCGTCGTCGTCGCCGACGGCGGCATGGGCACGCTGTTGTTCGCGCGCGGGCTGGTGCGCGGCAGCGCGCCGGAATTGTGGAATGTCGAACACCCCGACGCCGTGCGCCAGATTCACGCCGACTATATCGCCGCCGGTGCGCAGATCGTGTTGACGAATTCGTTCGGTGGCAGTCGCCTGCGCTTGAAATCGCACGGGCTGGACGGGCGTGCCGCCGAACTCAACCGGGCGGCGGCGCTGCTGGCGCGCGCTGAAGCCGACCGCGCCGATCATCCGGTGGTGGTCGCCGGGTCGATGGGTCCCACTGGAGCGCTGCTTGCGCCGCTGGGCGATCTGGAATACGACGAGGCGGTGGCAGTCTTCGCCGAACAGGCGGCGGCGCTGGTTGAAGGCGGCGTCGACGTGCTGTGGGTCGAAACCATGTCCGATCTGGCGGAAGTGAAAGCGGCGCTCGACGGCTGCGCACAGGCTGCGCCGGACGTGCCGCGCGTCGCGACCATGACCTTCGACACGCGCGGGCGGACGATGATGGGCGTCACGCCGCAAGCCGCCGCGCAGACCATCGCCGGGCTGAACGTGGCGGCGCTGGGCGCGAACTGCGGCAAAGGTCCTGACGAACTGGAAGCATCCATCGCGGCGATGCACGCCGCTGGAGTCGCGATCCCGCTGGTGGCGAAGGCGAACGCCGGGCTGCCACGCATGGCAGGCGAGGCGACGGTCTACGATGCGACCCCGGCGGTCATGGGCGAGTACGCCGTGCGCGTCCGCGATCTTGGCGCGCGCATCATCGGCGCGTGCTGCGGCAGCACGCCTGATCATGTGCGGGCGATTGCCGAAGCCTTACGCGCGCCGGAGTCGGCATGACGCACTACATCGCCCTCACGTGCTCGGCGCTGGCGCGCAGCGTCTACGCGGCGGCGGCGACCGCCGCGCCCGCGATCAGCGTGCGGCTGTTCGATCAAGGCTTGCACAACGCGCCGAAGAACCTGCGGGCGCGCTTGCAGGCGGCGATTGACGCCATCGAGCCGGACGAATGCGACGCCATCCTGCTCGCTTACGGCATCTGCGGTACGGCGACGCTCGGCTTGACTGCCCGGCATATGCCGCTGGTGCTCGCTCGCGCGCACGACTGCATCACGCTGTATCTGGGATCGATGGCGCGCTATCAGGCGGAGTTCGATGCCGAGCCGGGCACGTACTGGTACAGCCGGGATTATCTGGAGCGCAACCCGTCAAGCTCGGCGGTCGCGCTCGGCGCTGCCAGCATCGAGGTCAGCGAGGCGCTGTACGAGGAATACGTGCGCAAGTACGGCAAGGACAACGCCGACTATCTGATGGAAGTCATGGGCGAGTGGGGCAAGCACTACCGCCGCGCTGTGTTCCTCGACACCGGTGAGCAGGGTGGCGAGCCGTATCAACGGCTTGCGCAGGAACAGGCGCAGCAGCGCGGCTGGGCGTTCGAGCGTAAGGCGGGCGATTCGCGGCTGATCACCCTGCTCTTAAACGGCGAGTGGCACGACGCCGAATTTCTCGTCGTGCCACCCCACCACCGGATCACGCAGTCGTCGGATTCCGGCTTGATTCAGGCGATCTCGGTCGAATAGACGCGCAGGTCGTCGCAGACGCGCTCTGCCGCCAGCCGCGCCGAAATCAGCGCGCTGGGCACGCCGGTGCCGGGGTGCGTGCTCGCCCCGGTGAAGTACAGATTGTGATAGCGCGGGTGCCGGTTGTGCGGACGCATATAGCCCAACTGCATCAGCGTGTGCGACAGCCCGTGCGTTGCGCCTTTGGCGAGGTTGTAGCGCTGACGCCACGACAGCGGCGTGTAGTTCGCCTCGAACTTGATATGCGCTTCCAGATCGGTGATGCCGACGTTCGCCAGCCGCCGGAAGATCGCCTGGCGCGCCTGGTCGCGGATACGCACCCAGTCCTGCTCGCCGGTCTCGTCTATGTGCCCAACCGGGACGATGCCAATCAGCGTGTCTTCGCCGGGGGGCGCCATCGATGGGTCGAGGCGCGCCGGGGCATGAACGTACAGGCTGGGGTTATCGGGCACGGTCAGCTTGTCGATGATGCTGTCGAAATTCGCCGCGTAGTCGTCCGCCAGGAACAGCGTGTGCGGCTCAAGCGCCGGGTAGGTTTTATCGACTCCCCAGAAGAAGCTGATCACCGAGCACGAGTAGCGCTTGTGCTTCATCTGCTCCGCCATATCGTCGTGCGGGAGCAGGTTCTGATACACGTAGGGTAGGTCGGCGTTGGCGATGACCACGTCCGCTGGCACGTACCGCCCGTCTTCAAGCACCACGCCGCGCGCCTGCCCGCCAGCGACATCGATGCGCTCGATGGGCGCGTGCATCTCGAATTCCACGCCAGCGCGCTGCGCGATCTCCATTAGCGCCGCGCCGATGCGGTGCATCCCGCCTTTGGGATACCAGACCCCGTGCGCCAGTTCCGTGTAGGGCATCATCGAGAAGGTTGCCGGGGCTTCGAACGGACTCAGTCCCATGTACACATCCTGAAACGTGAATGCCGACTTCAGGCGTGGGTTGTCGAAGTAGGATGCCATGTGGCGGTAGTGCGGAACCAGCGGCTTCAACTGATAGAGCAGGGGCAGGTTGCTCAGGCTGAAAAACTGTGTCGCCGTGCGGAAGTCGCGGTCGACCAGATGCTCCATCGCCAGATGATAATGCCGGTGACCCTCGTCCATGTAGCGCAGGAAGCCGTCGAAGCTGCCCGGCTCGATGGCTTCGAGCTGTTCGCGCATGTGGTTGAGGTCAGATGTCAGCGCGATCTGGCTGCCGTCGTCGAATACCAGATGGTAGGTCGGGTCGACGCGCTGCAAATCGAGCATCTCGCGGGCGGATTCGCCCAACGCCGCGAATTCGGCGTCGTAGATCAATGGCATGACCATCAGCGTCGGACCGGTGTCGAAGGTGTGCCCCTCGCGGGTGAAATGCCCGCAGCGCCCGCCGGGAGTCTGGTTCTTCTCGAAGACGGTGACGTGCATCCCGCGCCGCGCCAGATGCGCGGCGGCGGTAATCCCGGCGATGCCCGCCCCGATGATGATCACGGTTGGTGTTTTCACGGTTGTTCCTCGTTTGCTCGTTATCCAGACCCCTCATCTCCCCAACCCCCTTCTCCCACGTAAACGGAGAGAAAGGGGAGCCAGAAGGTGAGGGGCGAATTCTCATATTCGGCAGTGGCTCAGACTCATGTGCCCAGAAAGCTCTGCGACAGCACCGACATGCCGAGTTTCAGCCCGGCTTTCAGGCGCTTGCGTTCCGGGTAGCTCGCCCGCAGGACGTAGCCTTCGCGCTCGATGGCGTCGAGCACGCCGGTGAAGCGCTCGATATAGGCGTACCCGGCGATACGGCAGCGCAGATTTTCGACCTGCGCCAGATAGCGCCTGCCGGCGTCGAAATCGGCGCGCGCCTGCTCCACCCGGTTTCTGACCCACGCCCGGTAGGGAGCGCATCTGGTATCCGACGGCGTGATGCCGTGCTGCCGGAGCAGCTCGCGCGGCACGTTGTAGTAGCCCGCTTCGATGTCCTCACAGGTATCGCGCAGCATGTGGGCGATATGCGCGCCGGTCGCGGCGCGGTAGCGCGCGTCACCCTGCGGCGAATAGCGGTCGTGCCCGATGAAATAGTGCAGGGCTTCGGTGACGGCGGCGGCGAGGTGATAGGTGTACCCGTCGAGTTCTGCGCCCGAAACCAACTGCCCCCGGCGCTGCGTATCGAAGCGCATCACCGCCATCATGTGGTCGATGTAGGCGCGCAAGCCGTTTTTCGGCATCGGTTCGCTGCTCAACAGGTCGATCAGCATACGCTCTTCGCGGGTCGCGTTCGGCACGCGCTCGCCCCGGTAACACGAATCGATCAGCGTCTGCTGGCGTTCGATGAAGGCGGTGCGCGCCGCTGCGACCGCCGCCGGGCGGTCGAGCCAGTCATCGACCCAGCGAAAATAGGCGTAGGCGCGGTAGGCATTGAGCGTCCGGCTGCGATCCACCAGGAACCGCACGGTGTAGTACGTCTGCTTGCTTGCCGCTTTGGTGATCGCGGCGGGGAGTTCCTGCCGCGAACCGGATTTCCGATTGTGGACATGCGACTGATCATGAATGCGCTGTCTCTGAAGCGTCGTCAGGCTTTCGGGGAGCATGGTGTGGCTGGACATCGCTTTTCCCTCGCTGTTCCTCAGGCGGATCGCCTCGCGCTTTGCGGCGCAGCGGACATGGGCGTTCCAGAATGCCTCGCGTCCGTCATACAGAACGCTATACGCAGTTCAGGGGGGCGGGTAGCGCGGCGGACAAGGTGGGGTGTCATTCGTTACTATTCTGGGGTGACAGGTGACCAGGTTTTCAGGATTCTGCCGGGGTGCATCGGAAACGCGACAAAGGTGTTAAACTCGCCGGGTGGTGGCTTCAACCGAACGCTGAAGATGGCGCGAACAACCGCACCGATGGGGAATTCAGGAGTTGGAATGATCAACCAGTCACTGCGCGACCAGCTAATTGATGCCTACCTTGCGCTGATCCCGCTGGTCACGCTCAACGTGCTGTGGTTCGTCGTGTCGCTGCCAATCGTCACCGCGCCGCCCGCCGCCGGGGCGCTCATCTACGCCACCAACCGGATCGCGAACGGGAAGCCCGCCGGTGTCAGCGTGTTTTTTGAGGGATTTCGGCTGCACTTCTGGCGGAGCTGGACGTGGGGACTGCTCAACATCGTCGTCGCCGTGGTGCTGGTCAGCAATTATCTGTTTTACGGGCAGCTCGACGAATCGCTGTCGATATGGGCGCGGGGATTTGTCCTCACGCTGGCGTTCCTGTGGGTAGCGGTGCAGATGTACACCTTCCCGCTGATGCTCGAACAGGAACAGCCCCGCCTGCGCACCGCCCTGCGCAACAGCCTGGTGGTGATGCTCAAGCGACCATTCTACTCGATGGGCATCGCGCTGCTGATCGTTGTGATCGTCGTCGTTTCGTCGCTGTTCATCCTGCCGCTGTGGGGATTCATTTCGGCGAGCGTCTGTGCCTATCTCGCCAACCGGGCGGCGGTCACAGCAGTCGCCCGGTTCGGTAGAAAGTCCGCGCCCGCTGCCCCGGAGCCTGCCGGGGATGTCGGAAGCGAATCCTAGCAGCGGCTTGCCGTTCAACTCCGCCGGGGCATGTCCGGGTTGCCGGGGTTGAAGTGCTTGAGCATCACCAGCGGCTCGGTCGAACTCAGATTGGTGACCGCCACACCCTCGGCGGCGGCTGAAGCCGTGACGAAAAACTCGTCCTCGGTCATTTCGCCGTAGCGAATCAGCGACGGCGCGGAAACCGGGTGCCTGCCGAAGCGACCGTACCCCTGCATACAAATCGTTCCGTAAGCGGCAGCATCACGGATGGTGACGGTGCGACCGGGCAGCACCGTCAGTTCCTTGGCGCTGTAGTAGTCGCTGCCGTAGGTGATCCAGTTTTCGACCCAGCCTTCGCCGCGCATCGTCTCCGGGTCGTGGGCGGGTTTCGGCTCGGTGTAGTGATTCTCGCGGAAATGCGGGTCGACGTTGGCTTTCCAGTCGAGCATCGACAGCAGGTAGTCGTAATCGTGATGCTTGTCCGGTGGCACGTCCTTGACCACCAGCGACCAGTCGACCACCAGATAATCGGCAATCAGCGACTGCCACATCGAGAACACGTCGCTGGCGCGCTGCGGCTCATAGGTGCAGAACGTCCCCGGCGCGTGCAAAATCCCCGGCGGCACATCCCAGCCCGTGCCCGGTGCGAGCCGGTAGGCTTTCGACAGTTCGAGGATGCGGTTATCGCCCTCGTCCCAGCGCTTCAGACAGTCGATCACCTGATCGGGCGTCGTGCCCGGCTCCAGCCCGAAGAAGGTGTATGGATACGTGTCGAGCGCGAAGTTGTACTGCGACGGGAAGTAGTAGGCTTCCGGCTTGCCGACGCGCCCGACGTTGGCGGCGAGTGCGTCGCTGAGGTGCAGGTGATGCGGCAGGGGATACATGTTGTCGAAGAATTTGCTGTACATCACCCAGCCGCCGTAAGCATCCATCGCCGCTTTGCCGAGGAATGCCTCGCCCATCAGCCCGATGGCGTCGCGCAGCGTGACTCGTTCGCTGCCGATGGCGATGTAGCTCAAGCCCTCGTCGTCCGGGGTGAGGGGACCGTTATCGGCGCGGACGGTTGACGAAAACCAGCGCTCGTCGATGCCGCCCCGGTGCGCGCCGAGCGCGTAAAGATCGCGCGGGTGCAGGCGCAGACGCCGCCCCGGCACGCAGAACGATCGCGGAACCCAGGTCGGCATCAGCCGAACGATGCCGCCGCCCTGTTCCAGCGCCCGCGTGACAAGCTGCAATTTGGTTCGATCCGGCTGCATGATGAAAATCCTCTTGGGGTACAAGGCAGGTACTATTCGCACAAACAGCGCATCTGTGAGCGCCGGGATTATCGCTCGCGCCCGGTGACAAAGCCAGTTTCAGCGTGACCGGCGTAGGGCTGCATCTGCCGAGCATCGGTTATAATCGGCGCATCCAGTAGTATTGGAGACAGGCTTATGGATTCCTCGGAGCCGGACAGCGGTGCGACTGCCGATGATGACTATCCCGGCTGCTGCGTGCCAGCCGATGGGCGCGCGCCATGATCAACCGGGCGGAGCGTTTCGCCGCGCCGGTCACCGCCGCATGGTCACGCGGGACATATCGCTTTATGTCGGCGGTTCCGTATGGCGACGGCAGGCACAAGGGCTTGGATTACATTGCGGATGAGGGCGCGCCGGTGGTTGCCGGGGGCGTTGGCGAGGTGTACGGCGTTCATGCCTGCCCGTGCTGCCAGGGGACGAGCGTCTTCCAGCTTGGTTTGACGCCGGCGGAACGAGACCGGGCGCTCATCGACCTCGACGCCGGGTTCGTCTTCGGCTTCGGAAATCTGGTCGTCGTGCGCCACGACTGGGATGATCTGCCGGAGGGCGCGCGCCGCGCCATGACCGCCCGGCATTTCGCGAATCACTACGCTTTCGTGTATTACGCCCACCTCACCGACGACCTGCGCGTGCGCGAAGGCGACGCGGTCAGGGCGGGCACGCTGCTCGGCTTCGTCGGCGACACCGGCAATTCGACCGCGCCGCACCTGCACCTCGAAGTGCGCTGTCTGGCGAAAGCGAACCCGCCGCCTTTCAGCGGCGCGAAAAACGTGATCGACCCCGAAACCACCTTTGTGTTCTAACAAAAAACGGCGGCACCGGGTACGCCCCGATGCCGCCGTGTTCTGCTTGCCCAGACCCGGCTGCTTAGCTCGTGATCGAAACCTGGAGCGTGAAATTCGTCGTGCCGCCCGGCGTCGATACCTGAATGGTATAGTCGCCGTTTTCGGGCAGGAAGCGGTCGAGGCTGGTTTCGCCAAACGAGGCGTTCGCCATCGTCGAGCCGCTGGGCGAATACACCGTCAGGTAGACATTATTGCCGGGGGACGTGAGCGTGATCACCATGCGCTGCCCGGCGCTCGCGCCCACCAGATACCCTCTGAAGCCGGAACTATCAACCTGACCGTTGACCGCTGCTGAAGTTGCGCCCGGCGCGAACTGGATGCGCTGGTAGGACGGCGGGATGGCGGTCGATGGCGGCGCGGACGTGGACGGCGGCAAAGTCGGCGGCAGCGGCTGTCCCGCGCCGGTGACGGTCACGTTCAGCGTATAGCTGGTCGTCGCCCCGCCCGGCGTGGTCGAGACGCGGAAGGTGTAGTCGCCGCTCTGCGGCAGTGTGCCGGTGAAGCTCTTCGCGCCCGCCGCCGCCTGCACCAGGAACGCCCCGCCCGGCGTCAGCACCGACAGAAAGACGTTATTGGTCGGCGAGGACACCGTAACCTGCATGTTCTGACCCGCCAGCGCTTCCAGCAGGTAGGTGATCACGGTGTAGCCGCCCACCTGACCGCTGACCTGCGCCGAGCTTGTGCCGGGCGCGAAGCTGATGCGCTGGGCGCTGGGCGGCGGCTGAACCGTCGGCGGCTGCCCGGTGGGCACGCTCGTCGGCGCGGGCTGCTCGCCGGTGATCGAAATTTGCAGGGCGTAGTTGGTATTGGGTGTCCCCGACAGCGTCGACACCTGAACGACGTAGTCGCCGCTTTCCGACAGAATATGATCAAGGCTGCGCTCGCCCAGCGAGGCATTCGCCAGCATCGCGCCGCTGGGGGCGATCACCGACAGGTAGACGTTGCTGCCGGGCGACGTGAGCGATATCTGCAGCCGCTGACCCGCGCCCGCCGAGAGCAGGTAGCCAACCAGCCCGCCGCTGGCAATGTTACCGGTGACGGTCGTTCCGGTCGCGCCGGGCGGGAACTGGATGCGGGTGCTGCCCGAAGGCGTCGCCGATGGCGGGACGCTGCCCGTCACCGAGACGTAGAGCGCGAAGTCGGTGTGCGCCGTGCCGTCCGGCGACGAAACCGTCAGGCGATAATCACCGTTTTCCGGCAGCGTGCCGTTGAAGCTCTGCGCGCCTGCTTGCGCCCGCGCCAGCGGCGAGCCACTGGGCGAGACGACCGTCAGGTAGGCATTATTGGACGGCGACGAGACGAAGAACAGCGCCTGCTGCCCTGCCCGCGCTTCCAGCACGTAGTTGACCATATTCGGCGCGTCCAGCCGCCCGGCGACCTGCGCCCAGGTGCTGCCAGCCGCGAAATGGATGCGCTGAACGCCTGCCTGGGTGGGCTGCGGGATCGGCGTCGAGGTGGCAATGCCGCCGGTAATCGACACGTTGAGAACGTAGGTCGTGGCAGGTGTTCCGACGGGAGCCGTCACCTGAAGCACGTAATCGCCGGTTTCCGGCAGAATGCCGTCGAAGCTCTGCGCGCCCGCCTGCGCCCGCGCCAGCGGCGTGCCGCCCGGCGAGACGACCGTCAGATAGACATTGCCATAGGGCGAGGAGACCCGCGCCTGCATCTGCTGCCCGGCGCGCGCTTCCACGAAATAGGTATGGAAGCTCGTCCCGTCGATTTGCCCGGACACCTGCGCTGAGGTCGCGCCGGCGGCGAAGCGAATCCGCTCGGTGACGCTGGTGATCTGTGGTATCGAGGTCGGCGTGCTCGTCGGCGTCGCGTTGGCAAGGATGATCGCCCGCAGCACCGCCGGGTTAAAGTTGCAGGACGCGATCAAAAGTGCCATGCCCAGCAGCGGGATGGCGATCAAGCGTTTTGGGTTCATGTTCGTCTGCCTATTCGTCTTGCGTACTTCCCGACTCTCATTGTGTTACGCTCCGCATTAAACGTCAAGTGCCATCGCTCGTTGAGATGCCAAGCGTAGAGGAAGCGTACGTTATCAGTATGACGCAATACGATTCGGTTTACGCCGACTACAGCGTCTCGACGTATTCGCAGATGATGCGGGCGATCTCGTCCACGCGGACGTTGTCGGTTTCGGGGGTAAGCGGCAGGTTGATGATCTGCTGCGCCAGCGCGTCGGCGACGGGGGTCGGCGCATTGGGCAGGGCAGGCGCGAGCGCGCGGCGCATCGGTTGCAGCGACGGATACCAGCGGGTGGCTTCGAAAACCCCCGCCTGCCACAGCCGCTCCAGCAGCGGGTTTCGGTGTTCGGTGGGAACCAGCACGGGATAGCGCCACAGGAATGCGCCCGCCGGTC
>JADLHH010000060.1 GCA_020848855.1 Anaerolineae bacterium
CACGGCGACGACCTGCTCAAGGTGCTGCTGCTGGGCAACGACGGCGAGATCACCGAGGACAATTTCCTGCGCACCGACACCATGATCATTGTCTCGATCAACCGGACGGCGGGCACAGTCGCGATGCTCAGCCTGCCGCGTGACCTGTACGTCTATATTCCCGGCTGGACGATGCAGCGCCTGAATCTTGCCTACATCCACGGCGAAGCGGGCGGCTGGGCGAGCGGCGGCTTCGGCTTGCTCCGGCAGACCCTACTCTACAATTTCGGCATCAACGTGCATTACTACGCGATGGTCAACCTGACCGGCTTCAAGGCGATTGTCGATGCGGTCGGCGGCATCGATCTGGCGGTGAACTGCGCGATTGAAGACCTGCCGCTGATCGACACCGAAGTTCCACGCGGGGCGTATCGCGCCAACGAGGAAGGCTATTATGTGCTGCCGGTCGGCTACTATTCGATGACCGGGGCGGAAGCGCTGTGGTACGCGCGCTCGCGGCACAGCAGCGACGATTTCGACCGGGGACGCCGCCAGCAGCAGGTGCTGCGCGCCGTATGGCGCAAGGCGCGGGACAGCGGGCTGCTCGGCAACGTGATCCCGCTGTGGAACGAAGGCAGCCAGTACGTACAGACCGATATGACGCTGGAAGATATCCTCAGCCTCGTGCCGCTGGCGCTCAGCCTCGACCCCAGCCGGATCGAGGATTTCCGGCTGATCCGCACCTATCACACGACGCCCTGGCAGCCGCCGGATGGCAGCAATGTGCAGGTACTGAATTACGAGCCGCTGCGCCAGCTTTTGCAGGATTTCTACACCCCGCCCACGCAAAACCAGCTTGTCGCCGAAAGCGCGACCGTCAGTGTGCGCAACGGTACTGCCAACCCCGACTGGGATCGCGTAGCGGCGGACTACCTGCTGCGGGGCGGCTTCGTTGCCCTCCCCGAAGGCGCTGCCGATAATGTCGGTTATACCGACACGATTCTGATCGACCACACCGGGCGCAGCAAGGGCAGCAGCCTGAGCGACATCGCGCAGGCGCTCAACGTCAAGCCGGAAAACGTGCGCGCCGAGCCAGATCCCAACCGCACCTACGATTTCGAGGTGATCCTCGGCGGCAGCTACAACTCGTGCGACTCGCACAGCGTGCTGCCCGTTGACCCGAACCCGGCGGCGGGTGGGTGAGCGCCCATCTTAGCGTGAGAACGGATTCAAACAGTGGTATTGTAAGGGCGTTCAATGAGGGTGTTGAAAAACCCCTCACCCCGGACGCTGTGCATCCTGCCCCCTCTCCCACGTAAAACGGGGCGAGGGGCGGCGATCCCCTTCTCCCCGCCTGCGTGGGAGAAGGGGTTAGGGGATGAGGGGGTTAGATCACTTTTTAGACACCCTCATTGAACGCCCTTGCGTCATTTCAGTTGAGATTGTTACCAGCGCTGATGCACCAGCGGGCGAATCGAGGCGTCGTAAATGCGCGCGATTTCCGCCATCTGCGCTTCGGTGAGCGGCGGCAGGTCGGCGGCGGCGACGTTGTCCTCGACCTGTGATGGTCGTTTCGCGCCGGGGATGGCGCAGGAAACCGCGTCGAACATCAGAATCCAGCGCAGAGCGAACTGCGCCATCGTCGCGCCCGCCGGAACCAGCTTGCGGATTTCCTCGACCGCAGCTAAGCCAGTATCGTAATCGACGCCGGAGAACGTTTCGCCCATGTCGAACGATTCGCCGTGCCGGTTAAAGCTGCGGTGGTCGTCGGCGTCAAACGTGGTGCTGCGCGACATCTTGCCGGTCAACATACCGCTTGCCAGCGGCACGCGCGCCAGAATGCCGACCTTGCGCCGCTGCGCTTCGGGGAAGAACAGCGCTGCCGGGCGCAGTCGGAACATATTGAAGATGATCTGCACCGACTGGACGTTCGGGTACTCGATCGCCTTCAGCGCTTCCTCGACCTTTTCCACGCTCACGCCGTAAAACCTGATCTTGCCTTCCTTGACCAGATCGTCCAGCGCGGCGAACACTTCGGGACGATAGTACACGTCGGTCGGCGGGCAGTGAAGCTGCACGAGGTCGAGGCTGTCCACCTCAAGGTTCTTCAGGCTGCGCTCGACAAAGCGCGTCAGGTTTTCCTTGTTGTAACCATCGGCGGTGTGCGGGTTCAGCCGCCGCCCGGCTTTGGTCACCACGTAGAACGGCTCGCCGCGCTCCTTGCGCACGCGGGCAATCAACTGCTCGCTGTGACCGTCGCCGTACACGTCGGCGGTGTCGATCAGGTTGATGCCGAGGTCGAGCGCCCTGTGTAGCGCCGCTTTCGACTCCGAATCATCAACATGCCCCCATGCCGACCCAATCGCCCATGCCCCAAAGCTGATTTCCGAAACTTTCCAGCCGGTGCGTCCAAAATCGCGAAACTGCATCGGACTCTACTCCTTTGTGCCGATGGCGTAGATAAAGTAATGATCCGTGACTCGCACGTCCAGTTTGAACCCGGCGGTGGTCAGCGCCTCGCGCAGTTCGTCCGGCTCGTAGAATACCTTGACGATGGTGTAGGTACTGCCGTCGCTCAGGCGGCGGGTGCGGTAGATGTGTTCGTCGTCGCGCAGAGGCGTGTCGACTGCGCTGGAATTCGGCTCCATCCGTGAGTCGACCATGAAAACCCGCCCGCCGGGGCGCACCGCTCGGTAGACAGTCGCCAGGAAGCCAGCGAGACGTTCCGGCGGCACGTGCGAGATCCAGAACGAGAAGGACACCAGATCGTATTCACGATCCGGCTGCCACTCAAACAGGTCGACCTGCCGATACTCGACATTCGGCGCGCTCAGCTTCGCCCGGTTGATGGCGATCATCTCCGGCGAGGCGTCGAGCGCCGTTACGTGGCTGGCGAGCGCGGCGAGTTCCTGTGTCCAGATGCCGGTGCCGCTGGCGAGTTCCAGCGCGTTCTCGACCGGTCCCAGCGTGTGGAGCGTCTCTCGCACGACCAGCACCTCGTCAAACCACAGCCGGTTGAGTTCCTCGCCGTGATCGTAGCGGTTGAGGCGGTAAAACCAGTCGTCGTACTCGCCGGAGCGCGCCCGGTAGTAAGCGATCTGTTCCTGGAGTATATCGTCGGTCACGGCAGCACCACCAACGGACTAGGTGTACGATCATGCCGCCTATTTTACCCGGTGCATCGCCCTGAGTGCCATCACACCATTCAGGGGGGATAACCGCCGCCGCCGTCGCTGGCTTTGCCGCGTGCTTCCGCGACGCGCTGCGCGTAATTGTCGCGCCGGTAAGCGGCGATGGGGTCGGGCTGCCGCCCCATTTCGATGCGCGCCTGCGCCAGCAGCGGGCGCACGTCGGTCTCGAAGGCGTCGAGCAGAACCTGATGGGCGCCGAGTACGTCGCCTTCCGTCTGCCGCGCCCGCAGCATCGGGTAATCGACGATCAGCGCTTTGGCATACGCCACCTGACAGTTGACGATGCTTTGCAGCATGGCTTCCAGCTTCGGCTCGATATTGTGCGACTGGTCGATCATATAGGCGACATCCTTCGCCAGATCGCCCGCTGCCACCAGCTCGACGAAGATTTCGAACAGCTCCATCGGGTTGGTGCTGCCGACAATCAGGTCGTCGTCGGCATATTTGCGGGCGTTGAAGTGGAAGCCACCTAACCGCCGCTCGTCCAGCAGGAAGGCGACGATGTGGGCGATGTTCGTGCCCTGCGCGTGATGCCCGGTATCGACCAGCACCTGCGCCTGCTCGCCCAGCTTGAGCGCCGTCGCGTATGCCATCCCCCAGTCGGCGAGGTCGGTGTGGTAGAAGGCGGGTTCGAAGAACTTGTACTCGACCAACATGCGCGACCCGGCGGGCAGGTACTTGTACGTCTCGGCGAGCGCCGCTTCCATGCGGTGCTTGCGCTCGCGGATGCTGTCCTGCCCGGCGTAATTCGTGCCGTCGGCAAACCACAGGCTCAGAATCCCGCTGCCCGTCTTGTCCATGATTTCGCAGCATTCGATCAGGTGGGCAAGCGCTTCCTCGCGCACGCTCGCGCTGGGGTGGGTGATGCTGCCGAGCTTGTAGTCCTCGTCCTGAAACAGATTGGGATTGACCGCGCCGATGCTGACGCCCTGCTGCGCCGCGTACTCTTTGAGCGCGACCCAGTCGTCGGTCTTATCCCAGGGAATGTGAATGGCGACCGACGGCGCGACTCCTGTCAGGCGATGAATGTAGCCGGCGTCGTCAAGCTTCTCGTGGATGTTGCGCGCCGCCCCGCGCCAGGGGAACGTCTTGAAGCGCGTGCCGCTGTTGCCATAGCCCCACGACGGCGTTTCAATGCGCTGCTGCTTCAGCTTCGCTTTCACCTGTTCGACGTTGATGCCTTTTGCGGCGAGCGCTTCGGCAAGAGCCGGGAAATTGTTTGCGTCCATTTTTCACCATGTGTATGATTGAAAAGTCAAAATGCTTTCTTTTGCTTGTGTTTGCCGTCAGTGTATGATTTTTGGAAAGCTCTGTCAACATGTCTGAGCCATTATTTGTCGAGGAGCGCCGCCGGGTCATCCTCGATCAATTGAAGGAGTTGGGGCGGGTCTCGGTCAAGACTCTGAGCGCCGCGATGAACGTCAGCGCCGTGACCATCCGCCAGGACTTGCGCGCGCTGGAAGAATTCGGGCTGCTCGAACGCACGTACGGGGGCGCGGTGCGCCGCGAAAGCACGAGCGTGCTGCCGGAGATGTCGTTTCACGTACGGGTCGGCAAGCTGCGTCACGAGAAAGACACCATCGCTGCCGCCGCCGCCGAACTGATCGAGGAAGGCTACACCGTTGCGCTGGATGCCAGCTCGACCGCCTTCGCCCTCGTCCCGCATCTGAAGAACTTCGAACGCCTCACCGTGATCACCAACAGCCTGATCATCGCCCAGAGCTTCCTCGACAGCCCGAATATCAACGTGCTGCTGCCGGGCGGTCGCCTGCGCCGCGAATCGATCTCGATTGTGGGGCATCCCGAAGGCTTGCCCGACGTGAACCTCAACATCGGCTTTTTCGGGGCGCGCGGCGTCTCGCTGCATGGCGGCATCAGCGATATAGACGCCGACGAGGTGGCAATCAAGCAGGTGATGGCGCAGCGCTGCGTGCGCGCTGTCGTACTGGCGGACGGCAGCAAGTGGGGGCAGGTCGCGCCATACACATTCGTCAAAACCGAGCGCGTGAGCCACATCATCACCAGCGACGACGCGCCCGCCGAGATGATCGAGCAGTTCCGCGCGCGCGGCATTCGGGTTGACGTAGTGCCGCTCACCTGACGCGCCCGCGATTGTTCAGTGTCCATTTCACTTTTTGACACGGCTTTTGATTCTGGCTAAACTGGTCAACAACGAAAGCAAACGAAACCCCTTGAGTTCATACAGGCGAAGACGATGCCGCAAAATCTATGGAATGATGGTGACGCAGCTAATCAGCCCGATCTGGATGGGTTGGTCTACGCGAGCAACCTGCTGGGGCGCGACCGTGCCGTCGTCAATATTTACGGCGGTAATACCAGCGCCAAATTGATGATGACCGACCACATGGGGCGCGAAGTCGAAGTGCTGGCGGTCAAGGCGTCCGGCTCGGATGTGCTGACGATTAAGGCGAGCCAGTTCGCGCTGCTGCGCATGGAGGATATCCGCCCGCTGTTCTTGCGCGACGCCATGACCGACGAGGAGATGGTCGCCTATCTGGAGCGGACGGTTTTCGAGCCGGGACGCCCGCGCCAGAGCATCGAGACACTGCTGCACGCCTTTGTCCCGGCGAAGCACGTTTATCACACTCACCCGGATGCCGTGATCAGCATCGCCTGCGCGCCGGACGGCGAAAAAGCCGCCCGCGACGTCTACGGCGACCGCATGGCTTACGTGCCGTATATTCGCCCCGGCTTCATGCTCAGCAAGTGGATCGGGCAGAAGGTCGTGGACAACCCCGGCATTGAGTGCGTGGTCATGGGCAAGCATGGCTTGGTCACATGGGGCGGCGATGCGAAGTTGAGCTACGACAACGCCATCCGCGTCATTCAGGAAGCCGAAGACTATCTGAACGAGCAGAAGCGCGGCAAGCGCGTATTTGGCGACCTGCACATCCAGCCGCAGGACGACCGGCGTGACGTGATCGCTGAAGTGCTGCCGGTGATACGCGGCGCGGTGTCGCAGCGGCGGCACGCCATCCTGCAATACGACGACAGCGCCGATGTGCTCGACATGATCGGCAGCTCGAAGTCGCCGCTGGTCAGCCAGAAGGGCGCGGCGTGCCCGGATCATCTGGTTCACGTCAAGCGGCAGCCGCTGTTCGTCAACTGGGCGCCGGGGCAGGGCGTCGATGCGCTCAAGGACGCGCTCCGGCAGGGCGTGGCAGACTACGAAGAACGCTACCGTCAGTATTTCGACGAGAACAAAGAGGAAGGCGACGAACTGCGCGACGCCGCGCCGCGCGTCATCCTCATCCCCGGCATCGGCATGGTGACGACCGGCAAGGACATCACCAACGCCGACGTGAGCCGCCAGTTGTATCACCGTGCCATCTCGGTGATCGGCGCGAGCGAAGCCATCGGCGGCTTCAACAGCCTGACGGCTAAAGAAGCCTACGACATCGAATACTGGCCGCTCGAACTGTACAAGCTAAAGCTCGCGCCGCCGGATCGGGATTTCGCCGGGAAGGTCGCGCTGATCACCGGCTCCGCCAGCGGCATTGGTCGCGCAACGGCGTACCGGCTGGCGCAGGACGGCGCGCACGTCGTCATTGCCGACATCAACGCCGACGGTGGGCAGCAGGTCGCCGATGAGTTGCAGAAGAAGTTCGGCAAAGGCAGGGCGGTCTTTGCTCCTATGGATGTGACCGACGAGGGAGCGGTGCAGGCAGCTTTCCGGCAGGCGGTGA
>JADLHH010000061.1 GCA_020848855.1 Anaerolineae bacterium
ATTCCGTACATCTACGTCGATATCAACGCTTACTACAACACCTTCCTGCCCACGCTGGGCGGTCCGGCGGTGCGACCGGTCAGCCAGATGGGGGTACAGTCGCGCTATCTTGGTGACAACCTGTTCGACCTGCGCGTGCTGGTCGCGCTGGCTCAATAGTGGTTGGCTGCAAGGGCTGAGCCGGGAAATCTCAGCCCTTGTCCACGAAATTCGAATAGATTTGTGCAGTTCCGCCAACTTTTCGAACGAATTCTCTACCTACGATGATTTTGTTTGTTTCCGAAATGCGGTAAGATTGCCGCTTAGCAATAGTGGTTATTGCCTAACTTCAAACAATGGAGGTTATCCGATATGGCTCGCAAGCTACTTGCAGTATTGAGCGTTGCTGTGCTGCTGTTAGCTGCACTTCCGCTGACCGTCGCCGCTCAGAGCGACATTGAAAGCGTTTGTCTCGTTACCGATATTGGCAAGATCAATGACGGCACGTTCAACCAGTCGGCATACGAAGGTATGCTGGCGGCTGCCGAAGAATTGGGACTGGACAGCACGTATATCGAAACGCAGGCGCAGACAGACTATGCCACGAACATCGGCACCTGCCTGACCGAAGGTAATGATCTGATCATCACCGTCGGTTTCCTGATCGGTGAGGCGACACACGCCGCTGCCGAAGAAAACCCGGACGTGCTGTTCATTGGTGTCGACCAGTTCTTTGCTGATCCGCTGCCGAACCTGGTAGGAATCCAGTTCCGTGAAGACCAGGCAGGCTATCTGGTTGGCGCGATGGCAGCCCTCGTGACCGAGAGCGGCACGATTGCTGGCGTGTACGGCATCGACATCCCGCCGGTGATCAAGTATCGCAACGGCTATGAGCAGGGCGCGAAGTACATCAACCCCGACATCCAGGCGCTCGGTGTCTATATCCCCGACTTCAACGCCCCGGACCGCGGCGCTACCGCTGCCGAGCAGTTCATCGGTGAAGGTGCGGATGTGATCTTCGGCGCTGGTGGTCCTACCGGTTCCGGTGGTATCACCCGCGCTGCGCAGGCGGGCACGATGGTGATCGGTGTGGACGTGGATGAGTACAACACGACCTTCGGCGGCGGCGAAACCCCCGGCGCGGAGAACCTGATCACCAGCGCGCTGAAGCGCGTGGATGTTGGCGTTCACGACATGATCGCGGCGGCTGTCAACGGTGACGGCTTCCCCGAAGACAGCCTGTACGTCCTGACGGTGGAAAACGGCGGTATCGGCTTTGCGCCTGCTCACGACTCGGCTGTTCCTGAGGAAGTGACTGCGCAGGTCGATGAAATCCTGCAAGGATTGATCGACGGCACAATCGACACCGGCGTCGACCCGCTCTCCGGCGCGCTGCTGAGCGAGATGGAACCGGCTGCGACCGAAGCCGCCGGCGGCTGATCTTCCGCACCGCGTTGCAGTATCAAGCAAAACGGGCGACCTGGTTGGGGTCGCCCGTTTGATTTACACTGCTGTATCGAATTACCGCGCGTATTCGACAGCGCGCGTCTCGCGGATGACCTGTACCTTAATCTGACCGGGGTACTGCATCGTTTCCTCGATCTTCTTGGCGATGTCGCGCGAAAGCCGCAGCGCTGCCAGGTCGTCCACGTTTTCCGGGCGCACGATGATGCGCACTTCGCGCCCGGCTTGCAGGGCATAGCTCTGCTCGACGCCGTCGAAGCTGTTAGCGATCTCTTCCAGTGTCTTGACCCGGCGGATGTAGGTTTCCAGGCTCTCGCGGCGGGCGCCAGGGCGCGCGCCGGAGATCGCGTCGGCAGCTTCCACGATGTACGCTTCGACGCATTCCTGCTCGACTTCGTGGTGGTGGCTGGCGATGCAGTTCACGACCTTAGCGTTGACACCGTAGCGCTTGGCGAATTCCGCGCCGATCAGCGCGTGCGTGCCTTCGACTTCGTGGTCGATTGCCTTGCCGAGGTCGTGGAGTAAGCCGCCGGTCTTGGCGATCATTACGTCCGCGCCCAGCTCAGCGGCGATCATCCCGGCAACGTGCGAGGTCTCAATCGCGTGGGCGTGGTTGTTCTGCCCGTAGCTGGTGCGGAACTTCAGCCGCCCCAGCAGCTTGAGGATTTCAGGATGCAAGCCGGGCACGCCGGTTTCGTAGGCGGCGCGCTCGCCTTCCTGCTTGATGACCTGCTCCACTTCGGCGCGGGCGTCCTCGACCAGCTTCTCGATACGCGCCGGGTGGATGCGCCCATCGACCACCAGCTTTGCCAGCGCCCGCTTGGCGACTTCGCGCCGCACCGGGTCGAAGCTGCTGATGGTGACGGCTTCCGGCGTATCGTCCACGACCACGTCGACACCGGTCGCCAGCTCAAAGGCGCGGATGTTGCGCCCGTTGCGCCCGATGATGCGCCCCTTCATTTCGTCGCTGGGGAGCGGGACGACGCTCACGGCGATTTCGCTGACATGCTCCGACGCGAGCCGCTGCACCGCCAGCGAGATCACCTCGCGGGCGCGGGTTTCGGCTTCTTCGTTGGCTTCGGCTTCCACCTGCCGGATGATGCGCGCCATGTCATTGCGTGCCTCGGTTTCCGCCAGCGCCATCAGTTCGGTCTTGGCTTCGTCCACCGTCATCTGGGCGATGCGCTGGAGTTCGGCGGCGCGTTCTTCTTCCAGCTTCTGCAAATCCGCCTGCTGCTTGTCGAGCCGGCTCTGACGTTTGTTCAGGTTCTGCTCGCGCTGTTCCATGCGCTCGAACCGCTTGTCGAGGTCTTCACGCCGCCGCTGGAGTCGTTCGTCCTCGCGGTCGAGTTCGCGACGGCGGCGCACCGTGATTTCATCGGCTTCTGCCAGCACCTTCTTCGATTTTTCATCCGCGTCGCGGATAGAACTCTGAGCCTGTTCGGTTGCCTGGTCAACGATCTTTCGGGCTTCCTGTTCCGCCAGTTCGCGGCGGTTCCTACCCTGTGTATTCTGGTAAGCGTTCAACCCAAAATAGGCGATGACCATGCACACGATAGTGCCAATTATCAGGGCAATTACCCATTCCATGTCGCTTAGCGCGGTTTCGTTCCCACTGCGAGAAACCGCGCGCTTCCTCCTTCCTTATTCGTCCATCATGTCGTTGTCATCTTCATTACCCGCGAAGTACTCCGGGTCTTCGGCGTCGATTTCCTGCATCAACCGCCGAATTGTTGAGCGAGCGACTTCATACCGAAAGCCGCGTCGCTGCAGGTGAGCATTCATCTTTGTGCGAAATTCGCCGCGCGGCACATTTCGCAGGCGGCGCATGTGCGCCTGCGCTGCGCGATACGCGGCATCTTCGGCATCCACGTCGGCGAGCGCCGCGTCGATCACGTCGCGGCTGACGCCCTTCTGCTGAAGTTCGTAACGCAGTGCTCTGGGGCTGGTCGGCTTGAACGTCGTCCGGTCGCGTACCCACAGGTTGGCGAATGCGCGGTCGTCGATATAGCCATACGCCGTCAGGCGTTCAAGCGCGGCATCGATCACGGCAGGCGGTATGCCCTTGCGGGCGAGGTTGTCGCGCACTTCGCGCGTGCTGCGCGGGCGCAGCGCCAGAAAACGCGCGGCGCTGTCGGTGGCGACGGTTACGGCGGCTTCGTTAGTGAGGGCTTCGATTTCAGCGTCCGTTAGCGTTTGCCCTTTATGCAGTCGCGCCGCTTCGTCAAGGCTCAGGCTGAACGTATAAACGTCGTCAATGAAGATGCTGACGCGCTTCTTGTTCCGCTTTTGCACCTCGATTGCCGTGATAACACCCATTCCGTACCGCCAAATAAAAATACCGTGATCGCATCAAACGAGACCACGGCTGGAAACGGACGTTGCGCCTGTGATTGAACCTGCGTTTGAATTACCCGGTTGCTGTGAATGAAACACATAAAAAGGCTGGCATAACCGCGAGCCTGACTGTTTTTTTCACTTGGCACAACATCCATATCGTCCAGAGGACGGTTTAGTTCCAGCTTGTCAACCGCAATGAGCACGGCTGTGGCGTCGTTTAACGTTTAGATGCGCCCCATTTACGATCTATTATTATCCACAATTTAAGCGGTTTGCACAACATTTACTTTTGCCCTGCTAAAATTCCGGTCGAAGAGGCGGGCGACTCGCGGTTTCCGGTACTCCCACTTTTTGCCAACGATGACTTACAATGAGCGCGATGGATCAGGGGCAGGCATGATCGCGAAACAACGGGTACTGGTCACGGGTGGGGGAACGTTTCTGGGGGAGAGTATCGCCGCAGCGCTGCTGTCCGAAGGTGTCGACGTGACTCTGCTCGTTCGCCCCGACGCCGAGGACAAGATCGGCACGCTGGCGCAGCGCGCTCGCTGGTACACGGCGGATGTGTGGGATCCCGCCAGCCTGAAAGGGCGGGCGCGTGGTCACAACAGCGTGATCCACACGGTTGGCAGCCTGACCGCCGACCCGGCGCAGGGCTTGACGTTCCACTGGCTCAACTTCGTTTCGGCGCGCAACGTCGCCAATATGTGCGTCAGCAGCGGTGTGCCGCACATGGTCTTGCTGAGCAGCGTGCGCGCGCCCTGGGTCAGCCGCCAGTATATTGCCGCCAAGCGCGAAGCCGAAGCCTACATCCCGCGCGTCGGGCTGCGTTCGACGGTCATTCGCGCGCCCATCGCCTACATGCGCGGCGCACAGCGCAGCCCGTTCTACGGGTTGATGAGCGTGCTGGGGTCGATCCCGCCGCTGTCGTGGCTGTGGTTCCGGCGGGTCGCCCCGCTGCCCGTCGACGTAATCGCGCGCGGCGCAGCCCGTATCACGCTGGAGCCGCGCCAGCAAAACGCGGTCTTCTATGCCGGCGACCTGCGCAAGCGCAACAGCAGCCGCGAGCTTCGGCGCGGCATTTCCGAGCGGGAATTTCAGGCGGAACAGCGCCAGATTTTCTACCCCGAAGATGAAGATGCGCCGTTCGGCTGGCTGCCGCCCAACGACGACCGTTAATCGATAGCTACCGTACCGGCTTCCAGAACGCCGAGTCTAAGCCGACGCTCTCGAAAATATGCACCGCTTGATCGACCGTGCGTCCGCGAAATTCGGGATTCAGGCGGTCGTGATACCAGGCTTTCGAAAGCTCCCAGACCTGCGCCATCGTCAGCGCTTCACCTCGTCCGCGCTGATTCAGCACACACCATTGGCTGATTTGCTCCTCCGACCGGAAGAGAAGCATCGTTGCTCAGGTATCGATGAGATCGTCGTACCACTGTGAGAAGGGGAGCGGAAAATGGATCAGCGCGCCGGGTGCTTGCAGCTTACCGTCCTCAATGGCGTAAGTCACGCGCTCGCCCGATGGACTGAAGGCTGCCTCAATCAGCGCGTCGGCGTGCAGCATGGCGGGGATGCCGAGCGAGTCCCAGGCGCAGTTCGCCCACAAGCGCTTCCCCCGGGTATGGACACGGAAATTCGTCGGCATGGCGGAGAGCGGGTTAGCCATGCGAATCTGGTCGGTGCCAGGATTAAGGAACAGGGCATGGGCATCGTTCAGGCGGTGATAAGCTAGACGCGCTTCCGCTTCGGTGATCTGGAAGCGATTGGCTGCATCTGCCAGCGACGGAGGTATCTCGTTTTCGACAAAGAACGTGTAAACGAAATGACGCACTTGCCAGTCGTTTTCGCTGAGTCGCGGCGCTGTCATCAGTTCTCTCAGTCTGTCTCCTGATGCGCCTACCTGGTGGCGGGGTACACGGGCAGCTCGACGGCGTGCTCCGCGCCCGCGATCCCCTGCTCGTAAAACCAGCCGACGTTCATCGCCCGCCGCTATTCCTCTTTGAGGATGACTTCGCTGCCGTAGGCGACTTTGTTGCCGGCGGCGTTGGTCGTCACCGGCAGGTCAACGTACAGCCCGCCGCAGAAATCGTATTCGTCGCCGTCGTCACGGTACTGGCACACTTCGACGCGGATACGGGTGGTCGTGAAACGCCCCGCCGTGATCTGAAACGACTGCTGCATGTGGCGGTTCGCCAGCGTGAACTGCGCTTCCTGCGGGCGGCGCGGCTCGCCATTGACCACCGACAGGCGCAGCAGCAGTTCGGCTGGCTCGTTCAGGTATTCATCTTCATTGGCTTCGGCAAAACCGAGCGCGATCTCGACCGGCTGTTCCGCCGGGAGCGTGCGCGGCGCGACTAGCACCAGATGCCGGCGCAGGAAGCGCGCGTCGCCGCCGGATGGCGCGCTTGCGAGGTCGCCCGCAAAATTCCTGACTTCTTCGATCACCCGCCGCCCCTGATCTGTCAGCCGATACACCTGATCGCTGCTCATGGTCACGTAATTTTTCGTGACGAGCCGCCGGATTCCCTTGCCGAAGCTCCGGTCGGACAAGCCCGCGCCGTCAACGATTGCGTCGGCGTGCGCCGAGTCCGCGTCGAGGCTCGCAAAATAGCGCAGAATGTCAATCGCTTCCTGGGGGAGTGTCTGTAAGCTGTAGGGCATCTCCATGCTGCATCATCCTGTGGTATCGACGACCAGTTTACAGCGTCACGACGCGCGCCTTGCCGGTGAGCGGCACGGTCGCGTGACGGGTATCTACCACCAGCCTACTATGATCGAGCACATGCTGCCAGTCATATGCGCTGTGATCGGTCACGATCACCACGCAGTCGGCATTTTCGAGCAGCGCGTCGGAATAGTCGGTGCGCTCCATGATGGCGTCGTTTTCCAGCCGCACCTTCGCCACATACGGGTCGTGGAACACGACGTTCGCGCCGCGCTTCTCCAACAGCCCGATCACGTCCAGCGCCGGGCTTTCGCGCACGTCGTCGATGTCGCGCTTGTAGGCGACACCCAGCACCACGACGGTTGAGCCGCGCACGGCTTTGCGCTCGTCATTCAGCGCCGCGCTCACTTTTTCGGTGACGTACACCGGCATCGACGTGTTGATTTCGCTGGCAAGTTCGATGAAGCGGGCGGTGTAGTTGAGCGTTTTCATCTTCCAGCTCAGGTACAGCGGGTCAATCGGGATGCAGTGACCGCCCAGCCCCGGACCGGGGTAGAAGGGCATAAAGCCGAACGGCTTGCTCGTCGCCGCGCCGATCACTTCCCACACGTCAACGCCGAGCTTGTCGCACATCAGCGCCATTTCGTTGACCAGACCGATGTTGACCGAGCGGAAGGTGTTCTCCAGCAGCTTGACCATCTCGGCGGCGGCTGTCGACGACACCGGCACGACGCGGTCGATTGCCGTGCTGTAGAGAGCGACGGTCACTTCGGTGCAGTGGGGCGTGAAGCCGCCGACGACTTTCGGCGTATTGCGCACGCCGTAGGATTTGTTGCCGGGGTCGATGCGTTCCGGCGAGAAGGCGACGAACACGTTTTCGCCCACCTGAAAGCCGTTGGACGCCAGTCGTGGCAGGATGATCTCCTCGGTTGTGCCGGGGTAGGTCGTGCTTTCCAGGATGATCAGCATCCCTTCATGGCAGATTTCCATGATCGCGTTGACGGCATCGATCACGTAAGACATATCC
>JADLHH010000062.1 GCA_020848855.1 Anaerolineae bacterium
AGATCGCTATCGACGGCGATCTTTCGGACTGGGACGCCTACCCCGATGCCGTGCGCGTTGAAAACGAGGGGCGCAGCATCACGGCGCTGCGCAACGCCGATTCGCTGTTCGTGGCGCTGTCGGGCGACTACACCCGCCGCCCCTACACATCGCTCGAAGTTCGCTTCACGGTCGACACCAATTCGTATACCGTTACCGTCGACCCCCGGCAGTCAGCGCCCGCCGTATTGGCGCGGGTGAACCCCAGCGCCCGCGACCTCGGCACGCTCAATATCGCGTCGCGGCAGGTGATGGGCATCGAAATGCGCATCCCACTGTCGTTCCTCAGCCGCGCCGATTATGTGACGCTCGACCGGGTACGTACCTTCGACGCAGACGGCGCAGAAATTCTGAGCGACACGACCGGCACGGAAATCCCGCCGCGCGACGAGATCACCGACATTTTCCGGGTGCAAAGCGGCGTCACGTCCGGCGCGACGCCGTTCAGCCTCGCCAGCCCGGCATGGACGGCGCGCGGGCGCGTCGAATCGCTGGCGCTGACGCCCGGCGCGCGCTGGCACGTCGAAATGAACGTCGATTTCCTCACGCCAGACCTTCCCGCCGACTCCGAATTGGTCGGCACGCTGGCGCTGTTACCCGTCGCCCGCGAGGCGGACGGCGAACTGCGCGTGGTCGGCGGCGCGGCGTCCAACAACGGCTGGTCGAGCATCCTGACCGTCAGTGGGATGCCCATCGACAACCTGCTCAGCCGAACTACGCTCGGCGAAGCCAGCGCCAAGCCGTACCAGTTGATCCGCCGGAGCGCCGGCGTGCGCCTGCCGCTCGATTTCGCCGTGACCGTGCCGCGCGACCTGCCGACCGGCTTATACGTGCCGGTCTTCACCGGCTTCACCGAAAACCCGGACGGCACGCGCACGGCTTGGGATGCGGAAGCGATGCGGCTGCCGCTGGTCGTCAATGTGGACGAGGCCGCCGATGCTCGCCTGCTGTGGACGCTGTTCGCCGACAACCCCAGCGACGGCAGCCGGGGCGTGCTGCCCGCCGAAGACGCCGACTACGCCGCGCTTTCCAACCGGGTGCGCTTCAACAGCCCGACATACATCCTGCCGCCGTTCCAACCCGGCACGCGAACCCCGGTGGATTACCCGCTGGAGCCGTACCTGCTCAACCAACTTTCGAACAACTACACCACCGGCAGCGCCCCGTTGATCCCGTTCCGCTTCCCCGGCGGGCGGATTCAGGCGACCGTCGTGCGCCCCGACGGCACGGTTGATGATCTCGGCAGCGCGACGATTGCCCAGAACCAGCTTTCCACGACCGCCGAAGATGAGCGGGCGCTGTTCGGCGTACAGTCGCCGCTGGACGAGTACCGGCTGACCACGCTCGACTCGAAATTCAGCGCCTATCACTTCGACCAGTACGGCGAGTACACCATCACCCTGACGGGCAGCCTGAGCGACGTGTGGGGCAACCGCTACGCGGGCGGCGGGACGTACACGATTCTGGCTGCCGACCTGCTCGACCTGACGCCCGGCGTCCTGCCCGGCACGCCGTTCGAAGTGGGCGACTCGCTCAACTTCGCGGCGCACGTCTCGCCCGGCTTCCCCGCCGAAGTGACCGTCATCGTGCGGGTATACCCGCTCGACGGCAGCGCCATGATCGAGCGCAGCGTGCGCGGAACCGCCAACGCCACCGGCTACTTCCAGCCGAACAACGTGCCGTTCGCCTTCGCCAAGCCGGGCGAATACGTTATCGACTATGAAGCGCGCTACCGCGCCGCCGACGGACGGCTGTGGGCAGCGAGCCTGCGCAGCGCAGGCGTGATCGCTGGCGCGGATTCGACGCTGGTCGCGCACGGGGCGCGCGGCGTCCCCGATATCGACAGCGCGGTGCGCCCGGCGTGGTTCGACGCGAGCGAATACGCGGAAGCCACCGGCAGTGCATTCGTGCCGGTGCGGCTGTACTATCCGTATTTCAGCGGCGATGTCGCCTGGATCGGCGATGGACGCGGCGGCGGCATCGTGCCGGTGATCCGCGTGCAGGATTTGGGCTTGCCGGCGGACGAACAGCCGGGCAGCCTCCGTACATACGAGCAGGAACTGGCGGCGGCACTGCCCGATTACATGGGCGACGGCGGGCGCTCGATCTACCAGATTATCAACGAGGACGAGATGCCCGTGATCGCGGGCGGCTCGGCGCTCCGGGATAACGTCAGCGGCTACACCTATATCAGCGCAGTACGCCCTAACGTTACCGTGCGCCAGTTCGTTTCCGGTGGCGACGGCGGCGGCTTGCCGCTCGGCTGGGACAATGACGACCCGCTCAACCGCCAGATCGGCGCGGGCATTGGCGGCAACCGCCCCGGCGACATGATCTTCCTGTTCGGCGGCGCGATCGTGCGGGCGGGAGACCTGCGCGGCAGCGCAATTTACGGGGCGTTGGCGATGATCACCGACGACGATGAGCTGCCGCGCATCTACCCGCCGGATCGTGGGGCGGCGGGCAGCGCGGACGGCGGTCCGCTGCTGACGGTCAACGATCAGCCGGTGGACACGTTCATTGTCCTGACGGGTGTCCAGCCGGGCGAAGTGCTGCGCATGGGCGACACCATCGCCATCGGCGGGCAGGTTGCGCCGCCGCTGCCCGCGAACGTCACCACCACCCTGACGACCCCGAGCGGGCGCGGTTACCGCTTCGGGGGCGAGGCGACCGCGGTTGGCTATTACTACAGCCCCGCCCACCGCC
>JADLHH010000063.1 GCA_020848855.1 Anaerolineae bacterium
ACGCCGCCGGAGCGCTATACATTGTCGATGCCGTGCAGAGCGCGCCGCACATCCCCATTGACGTGCAGGCGATTGGCTGCGATTTCCTGCTGTGCTCGTCGTACAAGTTCTACGGACCGCATCAGGGTATCCTGTGGGGGCGTTACGCGCTTCTGGAAAGCCTGCCCGCCTACAAAGTACGTCCGTCGCACGACGAGCCGCCGTTTCGCTGGGAGACGGGCACGCCCGCCTTCGAGCTGATCGCCGGGATCGGCGCGGCGGTCGATTATCTGGACAGCCTGGGCGGGACAGCGGGGATCATCCCCTATGAGCGCGAGTTGGTCGCGCACCTGATCGAAATGCTGCAGCGCTTCGATGATATCAAAATCAGCGGCATCACCGACCCGGTGCGCTATACTGAGCGTGTGCCGACAGTCGTTTTCAGCCACCGGCGCTACACGCCCACGCAGGTCGCGGAACACCTGGCGAAAGCGCAGATTTTCGTGTGGAATGGCAACTACTACGCGGTGGAAATCATGCGGCGGCTGAACAAGCCGGACGGCATGGTGCGCGTCGGCTTGGCGCACTACAACACCCACGAGGAGATCGACCGGTTCGAGGCGGCGCTGAAAACGCTATAAGGCGGCGGTCCTCAGTCGCTCCCGATCCCCTCCTTGGCGATCACCGCCGCAAGCTGCGCGCTGATCAGTTCGAGCATCATGACCTGCTGCTGGGTGATCGAATCCCGCTCGACGCGGCAGACGACCAGCACGCCGTAGCGATTGGTCGTGCCGACCGCCGTGCAGGCGATTGCGCCGAGATGCCCCCGGCTTACCAGCGGGTGATTCGGTTCGTCGGTTGGCTTGGCGATCCGGCTCTGCCCGGTCGTGGCGACCAGCCCGATCAGGTCGTCGGCTGAGGCGGTTTTGGGAGCCAGCGGCTTCACCCAGGCGATACCATCCTGCGCCTTGAGAGTGATCTGCAGAGGGTCGAGGCTGTCGAGCTGGTAGAAGGCGACGTATTCGTAGCCGAGGTCGAGGCAGGCGCTGACGGCTGCCTGTGGCTTGCCGCCTTCGCCGGTCGCCTTGCGCAGCTTCTTGGCGAAGTCGCGCACCGGCGGCATGATGTCGGCGCGGAGCGTTTCGAGATGCCGGTCGGACATCAGCCGGTTGACCCGCCGCACCAGGTCGTCGTTGGTGAACGGCTCGGTGGTGATATCGTCTGCCTGACCGGGCATGGCGAAATCGGCTTCTTCGTCCACCAGCACGATCAGCAGTCGGTGATGGCTGGCGCGCAGTTTGGTGACCATCTCGTAGGCGCTCTCCAGACCATTATCGAGCACCACGATATCGACATGCTTGTCGCGGTCGTTCAGCAGTTCGAGCGCGTCAGGGATGTTCGAAACCAGCCGGACACGATAGTCGGTCTGCACTGAAAGGTTCTGAAAGTAGCGGTCGGCATGTTCCCGGCGCACGATGACCAGCATATCGATGTGAGCCATACACACGAACCCCCAGCTTGAGCGACGCGGGCGAGCATTCTCAGGGGACGGCGTCCGCCGTCGCCAGCGTGAGCAGGATGAGCTGCCGCAGACCGGACGCGACCGGGCTGACTTCGATATATTCGTCCAGACGATGTGCGTTCCCCCCGCGTGTGATGCCGATGGTGACCGTCGGGCAGCCCTGCGAGAGCGGGATATTGCCATCGGTGCTGCCGGTTTCCAGCGTGGCGCGCACGCCAAGCTGCGCCAGCACTTCCTGCGCCCGCACGACCAGCGGATGCTCCAGCGAAACCGCACCCGATGGACGGTCGCCCACCACTTCGATGGTGAAGCTCACTTCGTCGGTCGAGAGCGTGTTGACGATCTGGCGCACGCGGCGCTCGATGACGGCGAGCGCGCCGGATTCTTCCGAGCGCAGGTCGAGCCACATCGACGCTTCGGTCGCAATCGAATTGATCGACTGCCCGCCTTCGATGATGCCAATGTTGAAGGTCGTGCGTGGGGTTTGCGGCGGCTGGAGCGTGATGATCTGCGCGCCAAGCTGCATCAGGCAGTGGATGGCGCTCGGTCGCCCGAAATGCAGCCAACTGTGCCCGCCGGGGGCGTGCGCCGTGATCTTGAGCCGCCGCACCGCAATCCCGGCGTGGTAGATGTGCCCGAACGCCAGCCCTTCGACGTTGATCACGCTGCCGATCTTCGGCTTGAGGCGCTCGAAGGCGGCGCGCATCCCGCCGCAGTCGCCCAGTCCTTCCTCGCGGCTGGGGGCGACCAACCAGAGGTCGGTTTCCGGCGTAGCAGACATGCGGCTCAGCGCCGAAATCAGCGCCAGCAGCCCGGCAACGCCGATGCTGTTATCGCCCAGGCCCGCGCCCGTGATCGTGTCGCCTTCGCGCCGCAGGCTCAGGTCGGTGTCGATGGGGAAGACCGTGTCGGTGTGGGCAGAAAGCAGGATGGCTGGGGCGTCGTGCCGGCGACCGGGCAGCCGCCCGTAGACGTTGTATACATCGTCGATGTCGATATTGGTGAGACCGAGGGACTGGAACATGCCCATGACGTGTTCGGCGCGGGCTTTTTCGGCGAAAGTGGGCGCTGGAATCTGTTGAATGATGATCGCCTGTTCGACTGTCCATGCGGCGAGTTCGTCGAGCCAGTTCCAGTTGATAGTTCGTTCGAGCCTGTCAATCAAGCGAGTCTGCCTTGAAACCTTGACGTTGCAATCAGATTGTCGAAAGATTACCTCAAGATTGCCATTTACGCAGGATCGAGTCGGTTCGGCGTTTTGCTGGCGGTCTGATCCAAGCTATAATGTCTGCTTTAGCGGGGATCGCTTCGAGTGCCGGGAGGGGTGGCGTGGCGCGCATTCTGATTATTGAGCGCACCGGTGTCTATTCTGACGCCTTGAAGAAGCGCTACGACGTGACTTCCGTTTCGAGCGGCAAGCAGGGGTTCGACCTGATTCGTGAGGGAAATTACGCCGCTGTCGTGCTCGACGCGATTTCAATGCGCACCCCCGGCGAGCGCATTGCCCGGCAGTTGAAGGATGGGCTGGGGGTAACCCCGCTGATTCACCTGCACCCCGGTCCCAAAGCGACTGCCAATTCCCCGGCGGATGTCGTGCTGTTTCTGCCTTTCACCGCCCGCAAAATCGGAAACACCATTGACCGGCTGCTGCACCCGGTGAGCGGCGACACCGTCGTCACCTGCGGTCCGTTCTCGGTCAATCTGTCGCGCCGCGTGCTGGTCGCCAATGGCTCGGAAACCTCGCTGACGCCGAAGCTCGCGCTGTTGGTCGAGACGTTCTTCCGCCACCCCGGCGAGACGCTGGAACGGGCGCTGCTGATGGAGCGCGTCTGGGATACCTCGTATCTGGGCGACACGCGCACGCTCGACGTTCACGTGCGCTGGATTCGCCGCGCCATCGAGGAAAACCCCGGATCGCCGCGCTATCTCAAGACGGTGCGCGGGGTGGGGTATCGGCTGGAAGTCCCCGTGCCGGCGCGCGCGCCTGAAGCCGCGAAACTGACATTACAGGAAGCGTAAAAGCTTAACCTCAACAAAAAACCGGCTTGATGAAGCCGGTTTTGTCTTAACATGATGTTCCCGTCAGGCGTTTTTGAGCGCGTTCAACTGCTTCATCAGGCGGCTCTTGCGGCGGGCAGCGTTGCGCTTGTGGATGATGCCCTTGCTGGCAGCCTTGTCGAGGTCCTGGATGGCAAGACGAGTCGCGTCTTCGGCAGACTTCGCGTCGCTGCTGCTGATGGCGACCTTCGCCTTCTTGACGAAGGTGCGGGCACGGCTGCGAAAGGCACGGTTGTAATCGCGGCGTTTCGCGTTTTGACGGATGCGCTTGAGGGCGGATTTGTGATTAGCCATAAGTTCTGGGCGCCACGCGGACGCCGCAGCTCCTCTCAGAAAACAGTCTTCAGGAATAACGCGTCATTTTAGCATAGGGGCTGGTGGAATGTCCAGCATGGATCATGTGAAAATGTTCAACATGATGACGATTGCCAAGCCGATGTTGACGAGTGTCAGCACGACCATGCCAATCGTCAGCAGAATCGGCGTGCGCTCGTTGGTTCCCGGCAGACGCGTCACCGGAATTTCCGGCGGGATGAAGCCGAACATCTCGCCTTCGCCTTCTTCGAAATAGGCGCTGTCGCCATCCCGGTCGGCATCCGCCAGCAGCGACTTGTTAGCGCGCTCCTTGCGGCTGCGACGCGGGGCGGGTTTCGCTTCTGCATCCAGAGCCGGCAGCGCTTCGGCTGGTACGGGGCTGCGACGCGACGGTGTCGGGCGCGCGGGCGGGATTTCATCCTCGTCGTCATCCAGCGACAGCGGCGCGGAACTGAACGGTCCACCCCCGAAATCGTCATCGTCGAGGTCGAAGTCGCCAAATGGCGAAGTCGAGCCGAGGGCTTTCGTCGACGCCTCGCTCAGCGTGTCGTTCATCGGCAGGTTGAGATTGCTCACCCAGTCGTCAAGTTCTGCGCCGACCGGTTCGGCGGCGGGCGTACTCCAGGCAGGCTGGGGCGGCGGGGTTTCAGCGGGCGTGCTCCATTCGACGCTGGTCGGCGCGGAGGATGGGGCGCTGGGTGACGGGTAGGTGGGTGGCGGAGCCGCCGACGCCGCGAACGGCGATACGTTGCCCGCTGACGTTTGCCCGGTGAGGTAGGAGAGTCCCTGCTTGGCGCGCTCGTTGTTCGGGTTGATCGCCAGCACGTTTTCCAGACAGGTGCGCTGGTCGTCGGGCGAATCCATCAAGCCGCTCAGCCACAGCCAGCCCTGTTCATTATACGGGTCGAGTTCGGTCGCCTTCAGGAGCAGTGAACGCGCTTCGTCCTTCTGCCCGGACTTGTAAGCGTTAATCCCCTCGCGCACCATCGCATCGACATTTGCCGACATAGCACCCTCGTCCTGCCACGAACCGCGATGAAATTATCATAGCACACAGGTTTTGAATCTGCCCTCAAGAAAGCGGCGCGGGCGTGATTCGCGGCTTGCCGGGTTATCAGGGCGTGCTATGATTAACGCCTCTTAACATTCTCACAGGGGGAACTCCCGCGAAAGGCTGGTGCGCGCACGACGCGCTGCCTCGCGGATGGATCGTGTCCGGGTTCGCTATCGCCCTCGTCCTGTCAGCGGCGGTGCTGCACGCCATCTGGAATTATCTGGCGAAGCGCTGCTATGGCGGCATCCCGTTCGTCTGGCTGATCAGCCTCTCCGCCTGCGTCGTTTACACGCCGCTGACCGTCGTGCTGCTGCTGACGACGCCGATTCCTTTCGGCGCGGCGCAACTGCTGGCGATTCTAGGGTCGGCGCTGCTCCAGTTGGTCTATTTCCTCTCGCTCACGCGCGGCTATCAGGTTGCCGATCTGTCGCTGGTCTATCCGCTGGCGCGCGGGACAGGTCCTTTGCTGGCGACCGTCGCGGCTATCCTGCTGCTGGGCGAGCGCCCCAGCACGCTGGCGCTCGGCGGCGCGGCGCTGATCGCCGTCGGCATTTTCGTGCTGGCAGGCGACCCGCGCAAGCTGCGACAGGCGGGCGCGACGCAGGGCGTCGTCTTCGCCCTGATCACCGGGATTGCCATCGCCTCGTACACACTCTGGGATAAGCAGGCGGTCGCCCATTACCTCATTCCGCCGCTGCTGCTCAACTGGTCGATTGCCGGCATTCATACGCTCGTGCTGCTGCCGCTGGCGCGCCGGCGCTGGCAAGCCGTGCGCCTCGAATGGCGCGATCACTGGCGGCTGGTGCTGGGCGTGAGCATCCTGTCGCCGCTGGCTTACATCCTGGTGCTGACGGCGCTCACCTTCAGCCCGGTCAGTTATGTCGCGCCGATGCGGGAAAGCAGCGTCCTGATCGGCACGCTGATCGGCGCGCGGCTGCTGTCGGAGGGGCAGTCGCGCCGGCGCGTGGCGGGCGCGGCGATCATCGTCGCGGGTGTGATCGCGATTGGTCTGGGCTGATCCGGTATAATAGGACGACACTGAGGAGTAAAGGAAGCAGGATATGAGCAGCGAAGTCGCTACGCTGGCGGGTGGGTGTTTCTGGTGTCTGGAAGCGGTTTACGATGACCTGAAGGGCGTCACCGATGTGGTTTCGGGCTACGCGGGCGGAAGCGTTCGCAGCCCGTCCTACGAGCAGGTTTGCACCGGCACGACCGGACACGCCGAGGTTGTCCAGGTCACGTTCGACCCGGCGGAAGTTTCATTCCGCGATCTGCTCGACGTGTTTTTCACCATCCATGACCCGACCACGCTCAACCGGCAGGGCGCGGACGTGGGCACGCAGTATCGCTCGGCGATCTTCTACCATTCACCGGAGCAGAAAGCCATCGCCGAGCAGGCGATCCGCGAACTGACGGCATCGCATATCTGGGGCAACCCAATCGTCACCGAAGTTACGCCGCTGGACACATTCTACCCGGCGGAAGCGTATCATCAGGAATACTTCCGGCATCACCCGGATCAGGGCTACTGCCGCGTCGTGATTGCCCCGAAGGTCGCCAAGTTCCGCAAGCAGTACCTCGAACGGCTGAAACGGTAATCCCGTGAAGCCGAGTCGATTCAACCGTCGAGGAGCAGCGAACAGCCTGCCCCCGGCGCTCGTGTTTGCGGCTTGCCTGGCGGTGGCTGGCTTGCTGGCGGGCTGCGCCAGCCTGCGCGCGTTTCTGGCGCTCGATCAACCGGTCGCGCATCTGGTTCCACAGGTGATCGCCGTCTACCCGCACGACCCGGCGGCGTTCACCGAAGGGCTGCTGCTGGAGGACGGGCGACTGTACGAGAGCATCGGACTTTACGGGCAGTCCGAACTGCGCGAGGTCGATCTCGAAACCGGCGCGGTGCTGCGCTCGGTCAGCCTGCCGGATGCCTTCTTCGGCGAGGGGATCGCGCTGGTGGGCGACCGGATGTTGCAGCTTACGTGGCAGGAAGACACAGCGCTGGTCTACGACCGCGACACGTTCGCGCAGGTCGGCGCGCTCGCGTACTCCGCTGAAGGATGGGGCATGTGCTACGACGGCGTGGCTATTTTCACCAGCGACGGCAGCGCCGAAATCACCCGGCGCGATGCCTCGACGCTGGCGGCGCGGGACGCGGTCACTGTAATGCTCGATGGTCAGCCAGTGATGCGGATCAACGAACTGGAATGTATCGGCGATTCGATCTACGCCAACGTGTGGTACACCGACAATATCCTGCGCATCGACAAAGCCAGCGGGCGGGTCACGGCGGTGATCGATGCGTCTGGCTTGCTCACGCCGGAGCAGCGCGCCGCGCTCAGTCGGGACGCCACCTTCAACGGCATCGCTTACGACGCTGACAGCGGCACGTTCCTCGTGACCGGCAAGCTGTGGCAGTGGCTGTTCGCGGTCGAATTTGTCCCCGCGCCGGATTCTGCCGGTTCTGGTCTGCCGGGTTGAACCCTTCAGGATACTGCCAGCCGCGCCTGACGACGGCTGGCAGCGCCGCATTTCCACAGTTTGCAGTCTTTCGGACATCTTAAATCTCGGTGCGAAATGTTCATGTTACACTGAGGCTAGTGCAAAGAAAGCAATCTGGTGCAGTGAGTGCCGCGCGGAACGCTGCTGCCTGCCGAGATTCCTCGGCGGCTCGGCAAGTACGGGTGGTGTTGGCATACCTGGCACCAGACCGAACAAGGAAGTCATGGCGATAGCTGGTCGACGCGCGGGTGTCCTTCTGAAGTATCCTGCTCGTGCTGCCGCGACGCCCAGAGGAGAAGGATGCGGTGGCAAAAATCCTCGTAATTGAAGACGAGGCAAATCTCCGCGAAGACGTCGTGGAGTTGTTGACGCTGGAAGGACATCACGTAATCAGCGCCTGTGATGGGGTTGAAGGCATCAACAGCGCCATTCAAAACCAGCCCGATTTGATCATCTGTGACATTATGATGCCTCGGCTCGATGGCTATGAGGTGCTGCTCGACATTCGGGCGAATTCGCTCACCCAGTTCGTGCCCTTCATCTTTCTGACGGCGAAAGCTGCCCGCGATGACCTGCGCACCGGCATGGAACTGGGCGCGGACGATTACATCACTAAGCCATTCACGCGCGTCGACCTGCTGCGGGCGATTGAAAAGCGCCTCGATTTGAAATCGGCGCAGGAACAGGAGCATCAGGAACAGCTTGCGGAATTCAAGTCGGCGCTTGCACAGGAACGCGGGCAGCGCCTGCTCACCGAGCGGCTGATCGCCATGTTCTCCAGCGACTTCCGCAACCCGATCAGCGGCATTCTGGATTCGACCCAGCTTTTGAGCAAGTATTCTGACCGTGTGAATGAAGAACGGCGCGCTGCTCACATGAAACGCATCGAGATGTCGGCGAGCTTTCTGCTGCAAATGCTGGATGATATGCTCGTCATCGCCCGGCTGGAAAACGGCAGCCTGCGTTATACGCCGGAGTCGGTCGATGTTGGCGTGTTCGTTGGGCGAATCGTAGACGAGTTTCAGATCGTTCACGAGGAGACCCACCCGCTGCAGTACGACTGCCAGTTCAGCGGCTGTCTTGAAACCGACCCGCAGTTGCTGCGGCAGATCGTCGTGAATCTGCTGAAGACTGCTGTCAAGGACTCGGTTTCGGGGAAGCAGGTTCACGTTGGTCTGAACAGCGGCGACCGCGAGTGCGTTCTGACGGTTCAGTACACCGGATCGGGGTCTGCGCCCGCCGAAGCGCCGTTGTCACTCGTCGACGATGGGATGGAAGCCGGGCTTGGGCTGGCGATTGTCGATCGGGCGGTCGAAATGTGCGGCAGCTTGCTCCAGATCGATAAACTCCCGGACAACGTCGTGAAAGCCTCGGTCATTTTCCCCACACGTTAGCTCGCTTCCAGCATCCGACATATCCGAAACAGCCGGTGATGGTAATCGTCGCCGGCTGTTTTCTTGTTGTGAATCTACACAGCCATGCGCCATGCGCATCATTCCGACACATCTTCGCTCTATCGTCGCGCTTTTCGCTTCCGTGATGGGACTCGTCTACGTCGCCGGGGTTGTTTCGGCGGGCTTCTCCGGCAGCCTGAACAAATCATCAACTGTCACCAACTGACCGGTTCGCATGGCTTCGTTGGCGCAAATTCCGACCAGAATCGAGGCTGCGCCGTCAATGTGCGACGCCGCTCGCCGGTACGGGTCGGGCGGTGGATTAGGCGAGAAAACCTGCTCCAGCATCACCGGGTCAGCGCCGCCGTGACCGCCCTCGGCGGGCGGGATTTCCACATCATACGGCTGCCCGAACATTGGGAAGACGCGCAGGCTGGTCGATTTGAACGCCGTCGTGCTGGCGCTGACCACCTGATCCCCCTGTAGATGATTGACGTTCTCGATCACGTCCAGCTCGACGCGACCTTTCGTGCCGGTGATAGCGACGCGCAGCCCTTCCCACGGCGAGTAGGCGATCAGGCAGTACGACAGCAGCACGCCGCTGCGGTAGCGCGCCGTGACCGCCATCGTATCCTCGATGGTGATCGGCTCGCCGAAGACGTTACGGTCGCGCAGGTAGCCGGTCTCGGCTTCGGCGTTCAGGTACAGCCCGCGAAACGTCTCTTTCTCGTCCAGAAACAGCGCGAAAGGATCGTCTTTCGCTTCCGGCACGCCAGTGTAGCGGGCATACGTGTAATGTTCGCCGCGCGCCTCGGCGTTGTCTTTGCCGTAGAACAGCAGATCGCCCAGCGCGAACACCTGCTGCGGATACGAGTCGATCCACCAGTTGACCAGATCGAAGTGGTGTGTCGACTTATGCACCAGCAGCCCGCCGGTGTTCTGCTTCTCCCGGTGCCAGCGCCGAAAGTAATCGGCGCCATGACTGGTGTCGAGCAGCCACGAAAAATCGACGGCGAGCGGACGCCCGACCACGCCGCGCATGATCAGGTCGCGCAGCCGGGTATACGCCGGGGCGTAGCGGTAGTTGAAGGTCACGCGCAGCGAGTGTCCCGTCCGGTCGATGGCGTCGTAAATCGCCCGAAGGCTTTCGATGGTGGTGGTCATCGGCTTTTCGGTGATCACGTCGCAGCCCAGTTCCATTGCCCGGACGATGTATTCGTGATGTGTCCGGTCGATAGTGGCGACGATCACGACATCCGGCTTAGTTTCGACGATCATGCGCTCGAAGTCGGCGGCGAGATACGTCGAACGGGCGGGCAGCTCGGCTTTCTGAAGCCTGGCATTGTACCAGTCCATGCGCGTCTGGCTCACGTCGCACAGGGCGACGAGCGATGCGTATTCGGCAAAGGTTTCGGTGGTCGCCTGGATGTACATCTCGGCGCGCGACCCGGTTCCGACAATAGCGTAGCGTTTGGGATAGCCGGTCAATTCAGGTTTTCCTTTGAATATTCGCCCGTCAGGGAGCGCTCCAACCCGGATATGCCTATTCTACCCGCTTTGGAGCCGGTGTTCAGCATATAAATGCCCCAACCGGTCGCCTGGTTTTATGCTAAAATAGGTTTCATGCGCAGGCGCAAACGCGATTACCACCACAATATCCCTCTGTTTCGGGTGACCTGCCTCGCTCGACCCGGTCCGTTTGATTCCCACTGAAACTGAACATTCGTAGGTGTTCGACTCATGCCGCGCGCATGAGTAGTTGTCATTGTGTCTGTGGGAGTAACTCCATGTCAACCCAATATGTCGAGCGTGTGCCGCGATTCCGGCTGATCCGGGTATCGCTGCTGGCGGTAGTGATCGGCATTCTGGCGGGGATCGCCGCCGAACTGCTCGACCATCTCATTGGTCTGGTGACCAATCTTGCATTCTATCAACGTATATCGACCGAATTGATCAGTCCGCTGGGCAGCGGGTCGCCGCTCCTTCTGATTTTCGTGCCGGCGCTCGGCGGGCTGATCATCGGCGCGATGGCGAAGTACGGCACGCCGCTCGTGCGCGGGCACGGTATCCCTGAGGCGATGGAAGCCGTCCTCGTGAAAAAGAGCCGAATTCCGCCGCGTGTTGCGCTGCTCAAGCCGCTCAGCGCCGCCATTTCAATCGGGTCGGGGCAGCCTTTCGGAGCCGAAGGACCGATCATCCAGACGGGCGGGGCGATTGGCTCGCTGCTTGGACAGATGTTTCATACCACCGCCGCCGAGCGCAAAGTGCTGCTCGCCGCCGGCGCGGCAGCGGGTCTCACCGCCATCTTCGGCACGCCGATTGCCGCCATGATCTTCGCGGTCGAGATTCTGCTGTTCGAATTTCGCGCGCGCTCTTTCATCCCGCTGGCGATTGCCAACGTGGTCGCGGCTGAAACCCATATCGTCTTCATCGGCGCTCAGCCCGTGTTCGCTGTCGGCGCGATCAACTTCGGTACGCCGCTCGAACTCATCCTGTTCCTGATTTTCGGACTGATTGCCGGACTGGTCGCCGCCGCCATCACGCGGTCGCTTTACTGGATCGAAGACCGCTTTCACCGCTCGCGTATCAACACCTATCTGTGGCCCGCGCTGGGCGGGCTGTTCGTCGGCGTGGTCGGTTTTCTGATCCCGACGCTGGTCACACCCGGCGTCGACGTATACGGTCCCGGCTACCGGCTGATCGACGGCATCCTGCATGGCGAATATCTGCTCAGCTTCCTGATCGTGCTGTGTCTGGCGAAGTCCGCCGTCTGGCTGGTCGCGGTGGGGTCGGGAACGTCGGGCGGCACGCTCGCGCCGATCTTCATGATTGGCGCGTCGCTCGGCGGCATCTACGGTCTGATTTTGCAGGCGCTGTTTCCCGGTCTGAGCGTCTCGCCGGTCGCCTTTGCCATGGCGGGCATGGCGGCGCTGTTTGGCGGTACGACGCGCGCGACCTTCGCCGCGGTGATCTTCGCCTTCGAGATGACCCACAGCTATGATTCGATCCTGCCTGTGCTGTTCGCTGCGGTGGTCACCGATGCCGTCGTCACCCATCTGACGCAAACCAGCCTGCTCACCGAACAGCTTCGTCGCGCGGGCATCCTCGTCAGCCACGAGTACGAATCCGATGTGCTGGCGACTGTCTCCGTCTCGGCTGTCATGACCACTGATCCGGTGCTGGTGTCGTGCGAGACGACCGTTCATGAGGTGATGGAACGGATCGATGCCAATGAACCCGCGATGATCCGGCATCAGGCGATGCTGGTGGTCGATACTGATAACCGCTTGCGCGGCATCGTCACGCGGGTCGACCTGCTCAGGGCGCTGCGGGATGGCTGCACCCAGCAAACTGTGCTTGAGACCGGAAACACCGACGTGACGGTCGCTTACCCTGACGATTCGGTGCGCGACGCGCTGACGCGAATGCTGCAGCGCGACATCGGGCGGCTGCCGGTCGTGGCGCGCGATGATCCGACGAAAATCGTCGGCTACCTGTCGCGCGGGAACGTGATGTCCGCACACCTGAAGCGTCTGTCGGAGGAGTCCGAAGTGCAAACCGGGTGGCTTCAGGATCGCATTCGCACCCCATTTTCGGGGCGCTAGCCCGCGAAATTGCTAGCGCTGTCCTTCACTGGCGCGCGATTTGATCAACTGCAGAAGCATGACCGCCTGCGTTTTGGCGAAGACGGCATGGCGCAGCCCGGCAGGCATGTAGGCGATGCTGCCGGGATGGGCGTCTTTCGCGTCGCTGCCAAGCTCCAGCCGCACCTCGCCCGCGAGGATGTGGATGACTGCCGGAGACGCTGCCGTGTGTTCGGATAATTCCTGCCCCGCCGCGAAGTAAAACAGGACGAAGCGAACCGAGGCGGTATCCAGAATCGTGCGGCTCAGGATGCCATCGGAGGGCATGTCCGATGGATATTCGAAGCTGTCAAAGTAGGCGTAAGGGATTTCGTTCATCAGTTCACTCCTCAGGTTGAACAGTGGAGGCAGGCTGCCCCGCCTCCACTGCGAAAGCGCGGTATGTCAGTGTCCCGAACCCGGTGTCAGTTCGTCGCCGTGGAAAATGTCCGGCTGGTCGGCTCCATCGACGTAGAGATAGCCTGCCAGCCCGCGCTCCATCCGGCTCAGGGCATGGTCGACCAGAATGTAGCGCCCCGGCACTTCAACTCCGAATTCGACCATCGTCGCGCCGCCGGGCGGAACCAGCGTCGTCTGCACGTTCGTCAGCGGCGGAGATGTCAGCGAAGCCAGCTCGTACACCCGGTCGAATATCTCGCCGATGACGTGGAACGACGAGGTTTTGTTCGGTCCGCCAACGCCGAAGAAGATGCGCACCGTCTCGCCGACGCTGGCGCGCAGCGCGTTTTCGTCGCTGGTCAGCGCGTTGGCAGCGCCGTTGAAGACGTAATACTGCGGCTGCTCGTCCAGCATTGCCTGATAGTCGAACGTCAAATCACCCTTTGTGCCGAACGGCTCGACCGTGTACACCTCGCTCTGCATGACGTAGAACTCGCGGTCAACTGGCGGCAAGCCCCCTTCCGGCTCGACTACAATCAGCCCGAACATGCCGTTGGCGATATGTTCGGCGACGCTCGGCGTGGCGCAGTGGTAGACGAACACGCCGGGAGCCAGCGCCTTGAAGGTGAACGACGTTTCCTCGCCGGGCATGGTCTGGGTGTAGACCGCGCCGCCGCCGGGGCCGGTGACCGCGTGCAGGTCGATGGAGTGCATCATCACGCTGGTGGTGTCGTTGTGGACGTGCAGGTCAATCGTATCGCCGACGCGCACGCGGATCATCGGACCAGGGACAGCGCCGTCGAACGTGAAATAGCGGAACGTCGTGCCGTCGGCGAGGATGCCGTTGACTTCGATGGCGGTCAGGTCGACGCGGATATTGGTCGCTTCCCGATCACCGACCGGCGCGGGCAGGTCGGCAGGGTTACGCACGATGGAGACGGCGTCGGCAGCGGCGGGTGCGACGGTTGGCACTGCCGCGACTATCTGCGCCTCAGGTGCGGCGCTGGCGACCTCAGCGGCGGCTTCCCCGGTGATGGTCAGCGTACCGAACATGCCGATCTGTCGGTGCCCCGGCTGGTTGCAGTAATAGACGAAGTCGCCGGGACGATTGGGGATGAATTCAACCGTCTTCTGTTCATCCTTGGCGACCAGCTCGCCGGTGAAGACGTTGAACTCGTCGATCTTCAGGTCGTGCATGACCGGGTCGCCATTGATGACGGTGATACGCACGGTATCGCCGACGTTGGCGCTCAACGGCGGATTAATCACCCCATCGATATCTCCACCGACGCCGATAAACGCCATCGGCGGCGTCAGCCCGATCACGGTTTTCAGGGTATATTCGACGGTTTTGGTCTGGGCAGCGGCGGTATGCATGGTCATTGCCATGCCGGTCGTGGCGGTCGCCGCCTGTGCATTCGAGGCGACCGGCGCGATCTGGATCGAGATGGGAAACAGCATCAGAAATGCCGCCGCAAGCGCGATCAGGACGAGGGCGACGATATTGGGACTAACGGGTTTGTTCATGAGATTCCTCAAGCCTGCAAATGAGATAGGGGAGTTCGATCGCGCCGACCGGGCAAATCGTCTCGCAGGCGGCGCAGTAGGTGCATTTTTCGGGAAAGGCGAGGATGGCTTTACCGTCGATCTGTGCCAGCGCGCCGGTTGGGCAGGCGGCGATGCAATCGCCACATCCCGTACAGAGATTCCGATCTACGCGCGGATACCACTCGGTCATCACCTGACTCCTCACATTTGAAATCAGAGTAGTAGTGAACAACCGGGCTGTCCTTGATCTAGATCAAGTCATGGGATGGGATCTCCCTAACGATGACACAGGACGAAGAGAGGCTTCGGATATGACTTCCTTCCATTGTTCCGTGCAACCGGCACGGGTAAAGATTTAAGGAGCGTAACCTGGAGATAACCAGAAGAGGACGTTTGCGTCATGAAAATTGCGGTCGTCACAGACAACGGGAGCACGATCAGCCGGCATTTTGGGCGGGCATTGGGCTATCTCGTATTCACCATTGAAGCGGGCGAGATTGTCGAGAAGGAACAGCGTGCGAAACCGAGTCACCAGCAGTGTGGTCATGAAGATCACGAGCATCACGCCCCTGTGCATCTGCATGGAGCCGGCGAACACCCCGTAGACCTGCACGCTCAGATGCTCGATCCGATTCGGGACTGCGAAGCGGTTCTCGTTCGTGGAATGGGAGCCGGGGCGTATTACGCGATGGAGCAGGCGGATATTCGTC
>JADLHH010000064.1 GCA_020848855.1 Anaerolineae bacterium
CGCTTTTCGGTATCGCTGATGGCTTTGGCTTTCGCCATTTCCAGCGCGCAGGCAGCCGCGCCGTGTTCGGCGACCAGCGCGTCGATGTCGTCGAGGTCGTTGTCGCGCCCGACGATTGACAGGTAGCCGCGCCCAATGTCCTTGGTGATAATGGGCGAGACCAGCCGCGCCATGCCGGGCGTCGGCAGCGACTGCATCAGCACCGGGTTTTCGATTTCGGCGACGCGCTGGCGATCCTGCATTTCGACCGGCAGGTTATCGACCTTGCGCAGAAAGTTTTCGATCTCGTCCCAGTAGGCGACAAACTGGGGCTGCACCGAACTGTAGACGATCTGCAGGCGCTTATCCTGAATCACGACCGCTTTGTTGGTCAGCCGCGCCATTTCGCTGATCAGTTCCGCCATGCCTTCGTTGCGCGACGAAATCTGCGTGAGTTGGCGGTAAATCTGTGTGCCGCGCCGCTCGATCTGCCCCTTATGGTCAACCAGCAGGCTGACGACCGCCTTTTCGACCATGCGGATGCGGCTGCCGTTGGGCAGCGACATGACCGGGATGCCGTAAGCGTTGGCTTCGGCAATGGCGTTGGGGGAGGGCGTCTCGCTCAGGACGATGGCGGATGCCTTGTTGTCCGACGCCCAGCGCACGACATCGACATCGCTGGTCTGACGCATCCCGTTGCCTTCGCGGGGCGCGACGAGGATCAGTTCGTCGTTCTGGAGCGCCTTCGTGGCGACGCTGTCAGTGGGATAAATCACCGTTGTCCAGGCGACAGCGCGGCTGAGCAGCAAGCCTTCCCCGGCGACGACGCGGGTGCCCAATGGCAGGGCGAGCTTGCGGACATCTTCAACGGTTAGGCGCGGCGCGGCTTCGGTCATGATGAGATTCGTTCAATCTGCACAATATTCTGTTGATGGAATACTGCATTTCAGGCGAAATGTCAAGAATTTGGCTGTGGATCGGCTGTGAAAAGTACCGATATTCACGTCTCGCCCGTGATCACCCCGAAGATGATCACGACGAAAAACACCAGCAGCGCCTCGCCGGTGAACGGGCGCGTCCGGTCGATTTGGATGCTGTAGTAGGCGAGAACTGCCATGATCGCGCCGGCGATCCAGGTAATGGGGCTGACGGGCCAGCGCCGCGAGTACTGGTGAATTGCCGAGCCGAGCAGGATCGCTGCTCCGGCGAGCGGCACGACCCAGGTGGGGATGACGGTGGTTTCGGGCAAAAGCTGGATGACGGCGAAGACCAGCACCAGCAGCGCCCAGGTGACGCGCTCGGCGCGCGCTTCTTCTTCGCTCTTGCGCCGGGAACGGGATTCGCCGGCTTCCTGGGAACGTCGACGTGCCATGTTTTTTGCTCTCGTTTGGCTCGATACCACATGCCATTTTAACACACCTGTGCGTATAATGTCAGAGAGGGAGGGGTCTTGACCATCCAACGAATCGGCATCCTCACGGGCGGTGGCGACGCACCCGGCTTGAACGCGGTCATCCGCGCGGTGGCGCTCACGGCGCACAATCATTACGGCTGGGACGTGATCGGTATCCGTCAGGGCTACGACGGCTTGCTGTTCGATGAGACGCCGACCGTCGTGCTGGACGAAGCGCGCGTGCGCGACCTGATCGCGCGCGGCGGCACGATCCTCGGCGCAGTCAACCGGGGCAATCCGTTCGTGCAGCTTGTCGAAAACGCCGACGGCACAGTCGATTACGTCGATACCTATGATAAGGCGCTGGATCGGCTGAGTCAGTTGGGCATCGACGCGCTGGTGGTCGCGGGTGGCGACGGCACGATGGCAATCGCCCAGAAGCTGGTTGAGCAGGGCGGGAAGGTGGTCGGCGTGCCCAAGACCATCGACAATGACCTCAGCCGCACCGACGTGACCTTCGGCTTCGATACGGCGATCCTCACGGCGACCGAAGCGCTCGACAAGCTGCAAACCACCGCCGAGAGCCATCACCGCGTCATGGTTCTGGAAGTGATGGGGCGCAATTCCGGCTGGCTGGCGCTGACGGCGGGCGTGGCGGGCGGCGCCGACGTGATCCTGATCCCGGAGATTCCCTTCAACATTCACGCCGTCTGCGAACGCATCGAAAAATCACGAGCGACGCGCAACTACAGTCTGGTCGTCGTCGCCGAGGGTGCTGCGCCCAACGGCGGTGAGCAGGAGTTTTACATCGCCGGCACAGGACTCATGCGCGGGCGGCTCGGCGGGATCGGCTATCTGGTCGGCAACATGATCTCCGACTGCCTCGGCATCGACGTGCGCGTGACGGTGCTGGGGCATCTCCAGCGCGGCGGGCAGCCGACGCCGCGCGACCGCTGGCTGGCGACGCGCTTTGGCTCGGCGGGCGTGCATCTGGTGGCGGAAGAGAAGTGGGGCTACATGGTGGCGCTGCGCAGCACCCAGATGATTTCGGTGCCGATGTCGGAAGCCACCGACATCAAGTACATCGATCCCGACGGCGAGATGGTGCGCATGGCGCGCGATCTGGGTGTGGTGTTCGGGTGATGAACTATAATGGAATTTAGTTTCTCGCCTCACGCCGTCGAAGAAATACAGGAACGCGAAATTCCGATTCAAGTGATGATGATGGTGTTGAATCATCCAGACGCGATTGTGCCAGAACGGAAGAATCGCAACGCCTATCAGGCGGAAGTCGAAATTAATGGTAAACCTTATATTGTTCGCGCAATTGTTGAGCCGGATGGAACGGTTGTCACCGTATATCGAACCAGTAAGGTGATTAAGTATCGGAGCGAATGATGGATAAGGCGGTCAGGATCAAGTATGATGCACAGGTGGACATTCTCCGCATTCGGCTTGGAGACACTGCAATCGAGGAGAGCGCAGAGATCGAGCCAGGCGTGATTGTCGATTACGACGAAACTGGAAATATTGTTGGTCTCGAAATTCTCGATGCTTCGGACATCGTGCAGAATCCGAAAACGGCTGCAATTGCAGAGCAGAAGTAACGAGTGACCTAAGCAAGTATGTCAATCCCGACAGCGAGATGGTGCGCATGGCGCGCGATCTGGGCGTGGTGTTTGGGTAGCTGTTGGAAAAGTGTAGGATGGGGCGCACACCTGCGCCCTTTTTATTTCAGCTTCGGCTGCTGCTCTCTCAATAACCGCGCGTGTGCGCCCACCCAGGCGTCTGCCTTGCGCGTCATCTTGGTGATCTTGATGTCGTTGAAGTAGGGGAACAGCTTGACCATCATCGGCGGCAGGTCGTCCCAACGGTTTTCATACACCAGCGCCGCCAGTTGATCTGCCATGCGCCCTGTCCACTCCCAGCGCACGCGCAGCTCGTCGGCTTTCATCCAGTAATCGCGCTTTTCCCACGCGGCGGCGGAGCTGTCGATACCCGCGTCGATCTCGCGCAGGGCGTACACCAGCGCTCCCACCATGTCCTTCGCCTCGTCGTCGATACTCGGTTTCTGACTCAAAAGGCGCAGCAGTTCCGCGCCGGTGCGCATCTGCTGATTGCGATTCTTGCCGGTGCTGTCGGTGTTAATCACACGACCCATGCGTTACTCCATCAGGATTCGACGGGGCGAATGCCCTTGTAGACTCGCCCGCCGCTGACCGTTTTCAGGATGACCGTTGGCGAGCGCCCGATGGCGTCGCCAAGCTCTTTAGGCGTCATCGGCGTGTTGCCGTTCGCCAGAAAGACGCGGAAGATGCTGTCCACCACCGACGTATGCGGGTTGATGAAGTCGGGTTCGCGCGCCGCCAGTTGCAGCGCCAGTTGAAGCTCGTCAAGCTGCGACACTTCGCCCGTTTCGGGATCGATGTAGTCGATAGTGCGTTCGTCGGTGTTCTGGCTCAGGCGCTCGCGTTGTTCAGGCGCAACGTGGCTGAGCAGGTAGGTGTGCAGGTCTTCGCCCTCGGCGCGATTCCACCAGCTATAGTCGATGTGGAAAGTCGTATCGAGCGTCGGCTTGATCAGGGCGCTCGGTTTCTGCTGCATAAGTCGAACTCCTAACTGCTGCTCAGGCGCCAGTAATGATTGCCGACGTGCTCGAAGTCGGGGTCGGCGTCGAGCGCTGCAAAGATGGGACCCGGCGGGCAGCGGCGCAGCACGTTGAAAGCGCTGTACAGCGTCTTGGCGTGAACCGTCCCCTGCGGCGAATTATGGCTGAGTTCCGCGATCAGCGTGCGCAGGATGCTGCTGATCGTCGAGCGGCGGTAATTCGCCGTCAGCTTGTCGACTTCCGCCAGATCATCCGTCCCCAGGATCATCAGGTCATCGTATTCCGCGCCAATGCCGCGCTTCTGATCGTCAAAGGCGATCTGCCCGTTCTTGTTGGTCACCAGCCGCACCCATTCGGTGCGCGGGCGGTGGGCGTGGAAATCGACCACGATCTTGTCGCTGTCGGGCTGGCGGCGCGCCACCAGCAGCGTGCCGACCGGTAGCCGGTGCTTCTGATACATCGTACCCATGCCGAACACGTAGCGCTCCTGCCGCACGACCCAGCCGGGGTATTCCTGACCGTCCTGACAGTCCACCAGTGTCACGGCGATGCGCGGCGTGCGCCGGGCAGTCGGGAAGATATTCCGCATTGCCGCGTTCAGCGGGAGCGTCCCGGCGCGGCGGTGCGGGAAGATCAGCGACAGCACGACTTGATCAGCGATATCATGGTCTTTCTGCGCCGGCGACCACTCGTCGTCGATTTCGGCTTCGAGCGCCACCTGTTCCGGCGAGAGAATGTCCGGGTCGTAATCAATGGAATGGTAGCGCAGGATTTCGGGGGTGTTCTGGACTTCGGGCGGTTCGACCCGTTTCAGATACCAGAGGACGTGATTGAGCGGACCGACTTCGTCAAAACGCTCGTCCTGGTTGAGGGCGTGGTTCATGCAGAAAAGCTGAAGCTCCTCGGACATATCGCCCAGCCCGCCGATCTGTTCGAGGATGTCCTCGGTTCGCAGCGGACCGCCTTCGGCGAGGTCGAGCACGGCTTCGGCGAGGTTCAGGTAACCCTCGTTCACTTCCGGCATCAGCCCGCGCGAGAACCACTTGCCCGCCACACTGACCAGATCGCCAGTCTCGCGCAGCTTGTCGGTCAGCTTTTCAACAATCAGGCTGCGGCTTTCTCGCAAAATCTGGTCGGCGTCCAGCCCCTGCAAGCCGGGCAGGTTGTCTTCGCCTTCGCTTTCGCTCAGGACGTGCGGCGTGGTCAGGTCGGCGGCGAACTCGCGTGTGGTCTGGTCGTCAAACTGCACCCGGATCACGTTGAAATCGCCATACTCCGGGTTGACGCCGGCGCGCTGGTCGATCACCTGCGCGGTGGCGAAATCCAGCGCCGGGAACATGACCGTCTGCCCCACCGGGTACGAGTCTGAGGGTTTATAGAGATGAACGTCTTTGTAGCGTTCCTGCAAGGCGGCTTTTTCTTGCTGCAACCGCTGTTCGATGAGGGCTTGCGCGAGTTCGTCGATGCTCAATGGGGTTTCTCGTTCGAGGAGGAGTCCCGTTAGGTATTCAACGTCCCCATCAGTCACGACAAAATCACGCGCCCAATGATGGCTCGGCATCAAGTGTAAAAGCCTCCGAGAGATTCGTGTGGGGTGGGTATAAACAAAAAAGCCAGAATACGCTTGGTGTAAGGAGTCACACCCTAAATTATACCGGATCATAAGGGCGCTTGGCAAGCGTCAGTGCGGGGGAAATCTGCGAATTCCTCATGCGGCGCGGGCGGCTGAGCAAGCCGGGCGAGAGGCAAACCGGGTGGCTTGGCAGCGCAAGCCTCTAGTCTTACGATTTGGCGCTTCCGCCGCAAGCGTTGGGTTGACCCTGTGGGATGGGTCGATTATACTTATGCCTTGTGTTTCGACCAAATTCAGCAGGAAAATAGACGAAAATGTCGACAAAGCGCACGTATCAGCCGAAAATTCGCCGTCGTGCCCGCGTACACGGCTTTCGCGCTCGCATGGCGACCAAGGGTGGTCGCAAGGTTCTGAAGGCGCGCCGCGCCAAGGGGCGTCACGCGCTGGCGGTCTCGCCGGTGCATGTGAAGAAGGTGGACTGGAACGCCCGTTAGCGTGCAGCAGTATCAACGTCTGCGCCGGTCAGAGGATTTTCAACGTCTCCGTCAGGTCGGCATCGCCCACCGTCACCGTCTGCGGGTCTTGAGCTTCTCGCAAAACGAGCTGTCGCATAACCGATATGGCTTCATCGTCGGTAAGCAACTGGGCAAAGCGGTGATTCGCAACCGGACTCGGCGGCGGCTGCGCGAAGTGATCCGCGCGCTCGATCCTCGGCTGAAGCCCGGTCACGACGTGGTTTTGATCGCTCGGCAGCCGCTGGCGGAGCAACCTTTCGACGTGGTTGCGCGTACAGTAAATGAGCTGTTCCTGCGAGCGGAGTTGTTCAGAGAGGGCAACGAGTGAAGACGATTGTCCTGGCGCTTATTCGCTTCTATAAACGGTTCATCTCGCCCGCCCTGCCGTCCGCTTGTCGTTTTGAACCGACCTGCTCGGTGTACACCTACCAGGCGATTGAAAAATACGGCGTGATCAAGGGGGGCTGGCTGGGGGTGAAACGGATTGCGCGCTGCCACCCGTTGAACCCCGGCGGTTACGATCCCGTTCCGTAATCCAGGAGTAATGTCGACTGTGGTTTTAATGAGGCAATTGCGGATCATCGGCGCTGTCGTTATCGCCGGGCTGCTGGCAGCGTCGTGCGTTGGGCTGCCTCTTGATTCAAGTTGGGGGGATGTCAGCGTGATCGGGTCTGCGCCCAATATCATGCTGGCATTCGGCGACAAAATCGTGCAGGTAGACCCGGTCGACGGCTCGCAGATCAACCTGTTTGATGCCAACGGCAACGTTCGGGTGGATGACGAAGGCAAGCCGCGCCCGTGGCTGGTGCATTTGCAGAACGGCACCGCGACTCACTTCTACACGCGACCGGTTCAACTGGATGCCGATACGCTTCTGGTAGCAGATTACGAGAGCAAGCTGTTCGAGGTTGACCCGGCACGCGCCGAAATCATCAACACGAACGGCGTTGCGCTGCCGGGGCACGTCGTCGGCAGCCCGCTGCTGACCGAGTCAATCCTGTACGTTCCGACGAGCGATGCGGGTCTGGTCGCGCTCGATCCGAACGACTACACCGAGCTGTGGCATTTCACGGGGGACGACGACAAAGGCGTGTGGGCGCAGCCGCTTCTGATCGACGACCGGCTGTACGTCTCGTCGATGAAC
>JADLHH010000065.1 GCA_020848855.1 Anaerolineae bacterium
GCTTGCAGGCGGTCGATCAGGTACTGCAGGCGCGGGGCGAGCCGGGGGTGGATGATCTGTTTGGCGACTGGGTACTGGCGAACGCCCTGTTCGACCCGGAATACGGCGACGGGCGCTACGGGTATCAGGAATTGCCGCCGCTGATGACCCCGCCGCCGCTGGCAGCGGTGACCGATTATCCGTTCGTGTTTGACGGCGCGACCAACCAGTACGCCGCCGGCTATTTCGTCCTCTCGAACCTGAGCGGCGCGCGGTCGCTCGATATCGACATCGACCACCCGGACTCGGTCGGCTTGATCCCGGTCAACGCTGCCAGCGGCGAGCAGATGTGGTACAGCAACCGGGGCGACATGGCAGACACGCGCCTGACGCGCGCTTTCGACCTCAGCGGGACGACGCAGGCGACGCTGAATTATCGCCTGTGGTACGACACCGAAGAATCGTGGGATTACGGTTACGTGATGGTGAGCGACGACGGCGGCGCAAGCTGGGATATCCTGACGACGCCGCATACAACCGGCGAGAACCCGCACAGCGTCGCCTACGGAACGGGCTACAGCGGCACATCCGACGGCTGGGTCACGGAATCGATCTCGCTGGATGTCTACGCCGGCAAGCCGATCCTGCTGCGCTTCGAGATGATCACCGATGACGCGGTGACGCGCCCCGGTATGGCGATTGACGACGTGAGCATCCCGGAAATCGGCTACACCGATGATTTCGAAGGCGAAAATGACGGCTGGCTGGCGGAAGGCTGGCTGCGGATGGACAACCGCCTGCCACAGCGCGGCTGGCTGCAGATCGTGCAGCGGGCGGGCGGCGAGACGGTCGCTGTGCAGCGCCAGGAAATCGGCGCCGATCACCGCGTCGATCTGGTTGAAGGCGTGGATCAGGTATTGGTGGCGGTCTCGCCGCTGGCGCCGGTCACGACCGTGCCCATGCCGTATACGCTCAGCGTGCGCGCCAACTCATGAACGAAGCTAGGGCAGCTTCTGGATAGCGCGCGTGGGTGTGCCGCGCCGCGCCTTGAGTTCGGCTTCCAGTTCCCTGCGGCGGACTTCGGCGGCGGTGCGCGCTTCTTCGAGCGTTTCGGCGTACCCGGCTTTGAGGCTTTTGACCACCGTTTCGCCGGAAGCGGGCGAGAACAGCAGTACCAGCGCCGCGCCGATGACCGCGCCAATTCCAAAGCCGATTGCGAGACTGACCAGCTTATTCATAGACTACTCCATCCTACCGAGCGTATTATAATCGGAGGACAGAAGCATTTCAAAGAATCTGTCGGCGGGCGCTGCAATTCCGGTATTCGACCGAGCCGGAGATACGAACTATCCCGCACCCCGTCAGATTGGTCTCTGGCGGCTGTTTGGATTCGGGGCGGGGCTGGATACAATGCCCGTACGTCGTCTGGAGGTCATCCGATGAATCCCGCAGCCGATCCCGGTCTCGCCCTGCGCGAGCACTTCCCGATTCTTTCCACCTGTACCTACCTGATCAGCAATTCGCTGGGGGCGATGCCGCGCGGCGTGTACGACAGGCTGCGCGAGTACGCCGACACCTGGGCGACGCTCGGCGTGCGGGCGTGGGGTACGCCCGCTTTCGACAACGCTACCTGGTGGAGCCTGAAAGGCGCGGTAGGCGACAAAATCGCGCCGCTGATGGGTGCGCCTGCCGGGAGTGTGCTGGTTCACGAGAACGCCAGCATCGCCAACAGCATCCTGCTTTCCGCACTGGATTTCAGCGACCCGAAACGAAACAGGATCGTCGTCAGCGACATGGATTTCCCCTCGGACGTGTACACTATCAAAGCGATGCTGCCGCAGATGGAGATCGTCACGGTGCGGACACGCGACGGCATCACGCTCGACACGCAAGAATTAGTCGACGCAATAGACGAGCGCACGCGGCTGGTCAGCCTGTCACACGTGCTGTTCAAGAGCGCGTACATCGTGCCGGTGGCGGAAGTGATTAAGAAAGCAAACGCGGTCGGGGCGCAGGTGCTGCTGAACGGCTACCACAGCGTCGGCGTGATCCCGGTGGATGTAACGACGCTGGAAGTGGATTTCTACATTGGCGGGACGCTGAAGTGGCTGTGCGGCGGACCGGGCGGGGTGTTCATGTATATCCGACCGGATTTGCTGAAGGACTTGCAGCCGAAGATTACCGGATGGTTCGCGCACGTCAAGCCGTTCGCGTTTCAGGAGCAGATGGAGCTACGCGAGGATGCCTACCGCCTCGCCAACGGCACGCCCGCCATCGCTGCGCTCTACGCCATTCAACCGGGCGTGGACCTCATTGTGCAGGTGGGGGTGGACAACATACGGCAGAAATCGGTGCGGCAGACGCGGCTGATCATCGAGCTGGCGGACGCGGAAGGTTACGAAGTGGTGTCGCCGCGCGACAGCGCGCAGCGCGCCGGGACGGTGACGATCCGCCCGCCGGAAGCGTACGCTATCTCACGGGAATTACTGGCGCGCAATATCGTGATCGATTACCGCGAAGGCGCGGGGATTCGCATCGCGCCGCATTTCTACAACAGCGACGACGAAATCCGGCAGACGATGACGGCAGTTGCCGACATCATCGCCGATGGAAGCTGGCAGCAGCACGCCGTCAACCGGAGCTTTGTGACCTAGAGGCAGGGGGATGCATGGAAACGCGAAAGATCGGGGCGCTCGACGTATCGGTGATCGGGCTGGGCTGCAACAACTTCGGCAGGCGCATCGATGCCGAGCAGTCGGCGGCGGTCGTCAACGCCTCGCTGGATGCCGGAATCAATTTCTTCGATACGGCGGATGTGTATGGCAGCGGGTTGAGCGAGGAATACCTCGGTCGCGCGCTGAGGTCGCGGCGCGGCGAAGTGCTGATCGCTACCAAGTTCCGCAGCAAGATGGACGCGGGCGAAGGCGCGAGCGCGGCGTACATCCAGATCGCGGTCGAGGCGAGCCTGCGCCGCCTGAACACTGATGTGATCGATCTGTACCAGATTCACTCCCCCGACCCGAACGTGTCGATTGCCGAGACGCTGGGCGCGCTGAACGATCTGGTGAAGGCGGGCAAGGTGCGCGAAATCGGGTCGTCTAACTTCTCCGCCGAGCAAATCCGCGAAGCCGACGCGATCGCGCAGGCAAACGGCTGGGCGCGCTTCGTCAGCGTGCAGAACCATTATAGCCTGCTGCATCGTGAGCCGGAACAGGGCGCGCTGGGCGAATGCGAGCGGCTGGGGCTGGGTTTCCTGCCATATTTCCCCCTGGCGAGCGGCTTGCTGACCGGCAAGGTGCGCAAGGGGCAGCCGCTCCCGGACGTGACACGCCTGAACGACGACCACAACAAGCGCTGGCTGAGCGACGAGAACCTTACCCTTGTCGAGGCGCTGATTGCCTTCGCCGAGCAGCGCGGACATAGCGTCCTGGAGCTGGCGTTCGCGTGGCTGCTGGCGCGCCCGGTGGTCAGCTCGGTGATCGCGGGGGCGCGGAACGCAGCGCAGGTTCACGCCAACGCGGCAGCCGGCGGCTGGCAGCTTACGGACGCCGACCTTGCGGAAATCGACGGGGTGATGCAGGCGGCGGTGGGGTAAAAAGCTAAAGATTCGACGCAAAGACGCGAAGAAGAAGTGAAAGACGCAAAGGGGAAACTCGATCCTTACAGCTTGTCGGGGTCGAGTTCTTCGGTTTTTCCCACGCGGTGTTCGGCAAGCGCTTCGTCGGCGAGACGTTCCAGTAAATCAGCAGATTGCTCAAATGACTTTTGCCAGCGTTCTTCGTCGGCAAGTCCTTCGAGCATCCAGCGCGCGAAAGCATCCTGTTCTTCCGTGGACAACTTCGCCGCTTCCGCGAAGGCTTTTTCAAGTAGCTGAGTCATCACACAACCTCATCACTATGTACGATCTATTATATCGCCTGTTCGCCCTCTTTCTCCACCTACCCACCCGCGCCCCTTTGCGTTAAAGTCTCCGGCATGACGCAAAACACTTTCGAACTCACCATCGACTCGATTGCCAACGGCGGTTACGGCGTCGGGATGCGCGGCAGGCAGCCGGTCTTCGTCCCCTACACCATCCCCGGCGAGCGGCTGATCGCCCGTCCGGTCGAGCAAGCCGAGCGCCACACCTTCGCCGAGGGCGTCAAGCTGCTCGATGCGTCGGCGGATCGCGTGTATCCAGTGTGCCCGCACTTCGGTCCCGGTCGCTGCGGGCGCTGCCAGTGGCAGCACATCGGCTACGAGGCGCAGCTTCTGCTAAAACAGGACATTCTGGCGGATCAGCTTGGGCGGCTCGGCGGGCTGTCGGATCACGCCATCGAAGCGGCGCTGCGCCCGGTGATCGCCAGCCCGGAGCAGTGGGGCTACAACGCCCACATGACGTTTTCGGTCACAAGCGACGGTAAGCTGGCATTCCCCGGCACGGGGCAAACCTTTGGTTTGCCGGGAAAAACGCTGTTCCCCATCGAAGTCTGCCACATCCTGCACCCCGATCTGCTCGACCTGTACGACCAGCTTGACCTCGATCTGCAGGGGATTAAGCGGGTCAAGCTGCAAATCGGGGGCGACGGCGCGCGCATGATCGTGCTGTCACTGGCGCAGGACGAAGCCCCTGAGCTGGAGACCGACCTGCCCGCCAGCATCAACGTGCTGCTGCCGGACAACGAGCCGATGAACCTGATCGGCGACTCGCACCTGCATTATACGATCAACGGGCAGGATTTCCGGGTGACGGCGGGGAGCACCTTCCGCGCCAACCTGTCGCAGCTTCCCGCGCTCGTTTCGACGGTGGACTCGCTGCTCGACCTGAAAGACGGCGAGACGCTGCTCGACCTGTACGCCGGGGTCGGGGTGTACAGCGCGTTCGCCGCGCCCAAAGCCTCGCTGGTGACCCTGGTGGAGAGCTACCCGCCCGCCGTCACCGATGCCGACGAGAATCTGGCGGATTTCGACAACGTGGACGTGATCGAGGGCAGTGTCGAGGAAGTGCTGACGACGCTCGATGACGCCTACAACGCCGCCATCGTCGATCCGGGGTCGCGCGGGCTGAGCAAAGAAGCCGTCGACGGGCTGGTGGCGAGCCAAGCGGCGCGCATCGTGTACGTCAGCGACGACCCAGCATCGCTGGCACGCGACACCAAACGACTCGTCCAGCAGGGTTACCGGCTGGCAGCCGCGCAGCCGCTGGATTTTGCGCCGCAAACGTACTATCTGGAGACCGCCGCGCTGTTTGTGCGAAGATGATAATAAACCTGTAGATAGTATATAGCGCTATTCTGCTTGACAACTAAAGCAAAATTGCACTATTCTTCAATAAGCCTAGCAAATCACCCCAGTTTCTCCTGCTCGACAGGTCCTGACGTGTGAGGGCATTTCTCGCAACCTTTTTTGCATCATGGAGTTTGGGCAGCAATGGCACAACGTATTCGTGGCGTGGTGAAGTGGTTCAGCGCCGAAAAAGGCTATGGCTTCATCACCCCAGACGACGGTCCTGACGTCTTCGTGCACTATACCGCTATTCAGTCCTCCGGTTACCGCAAATTAGAAGCAGGCGAAAAAGTCGAGTTCGAAATCACGGAGGGACCAAAGGGTAAACAAGCCAGTGCCGTCACGACGGTCTAACGCCTAAGCGCTCAAAATTCCATCAACATAATCGAGTCCACTTCGGCGGTGGTATACTTTCCCCCGCGATGGGGTTTGATTCGTGCATCTGAGCCTGTCGGTTGACAGGCTCGTGTTGTTTTCCTCAGGAGCAGAATTTCACATGGATTGGCAAGCGACCCGCACAGCGGTCGAAGGCGTCGCGCGTCAGGCAGGCGCGGCGATCATGCAGTTTTACGGTCAGGCGCACCAGGAGACGATCAAGAGCAATATTTACGACGTGGTGACCGAAGGCGACCGCGCCTCGGAAGCTGTGATTGTCCCGGCGCTGCGCGCGCTGCACCCCGATTACCCGATAGTCAGCGAAGAAGGCGGCGGGGGCGGCGACAACATCGACGCCGAGTACGCCTGGTATGTCGACCCGGTCGACGGGACGACCAACTACGCCAACAACATCCCGTTCTTCTCGGTCAGCATCGCCCTGGCAGCCCGCGACCTGATGCCGATGGTCGGCGTCGTCTACAACCCGGTATCCGGTGAGATGTTCAGCACGGCGCGCGGGCATGGCGCGTCAGTCAACGGCACGCCGCTGCACGTTTCGCGGCAGGCGGCGCTCAGCCGGTGCGTGCTGTCGAGCGGCTTCCCCACCCAGCGCCATACCGTCGCCGTCAACAACATCCGCGAATGGAACGCGATGCTGATGGAAGTGCGCGACCTGCGCCGCTTTGGGTCGGCGGCGCTGGAACTGTCGTTCGTGGCGGCGGGGCGGCTGGACGGCTTCTGGGAACGGCATATTCACGCATGGGACTGCCTCGCCGGGCTGCTGATGGTGCATGAAGCCGGCGGGCGGGCGAGCAATTTCGCCGGCGGCAGCGATGGGCTGTACAGTGGCGACGAGATTGTCGCCACCAACGGGCTGATCCACGGCGACGTGCTGGCGGTGCTGAACCGCTAGTCGAGCGATGAAGCGTCGTCCAGCACGAACGTCACCATGATGTTGACCTGATAGCTGGTGATGCTGCCGTTTTCGACGTTGACGCGCTGCTCCTTCACCCAGGCGCTTTTGACGTTGCGCAGGGTCTTGTTGGCACGGGTGATGCCCTGCCGGAGTGCATCATCAAAGCTCTGATTGGATGTGGCGCTGATTTCGATCACACGGGCAACGGACATAGGATACTCCTTTTCCATATAACATTACGGTCTACATTGTTTCATCCCGAATTATAGCACGAGTATCGCCGTCAGTCCAATTCTCACGTGACAGGGCGGTAGTGAAGATCGTGGACGTTTTCGTAGGGTCACGGCCAGGCAGCCGCAGCTTGCACCCGTGCCTCATATCTCCCCACAATTCACCATTCCCCGGCGCGCACGCC
>JADLHH010000066.1 GCA_020848855.1 Anaerolineae bacterium
CGCTGGCTCGCGCCAGACTTCATCCGCCAGCCGCACGGCTGCCCACGCCAACGCGAACGCCCCTTCCAGCGCGGCGGTCTTCTGCTCGAACTGGCGGCGCATCAGCGGTTGATCGATCAGCTTTTTGCCGAAGATTTCGCGGTCGCGGGCGAACGTGTAGGCGTCGGCGAGCGCCCGCTGCATTAGCGCGACGCTGCCGATACAGTTGGCGACGCGCGAAAGATTGAGGACTTCGAGGATGTGATAGATGCCATGCCCCGGCTCGCCCAGCAGGTAGGCGTCGCTGGCGCGCAGTTCGACTTCGCCGGTGGGCACGGAACGGGTGGCGATCTTGTCCTTCAGCCGCCGAACAGTGTAATTGAGTGAACTGTCATCCCGGATGCGCGGCACGAGGAACAGCGCCAGCCCGCGCACGCCGGGCGGGGCGTCCTCCGGGCGGGCGGCGACAACGGCGAGTTCCGCGCCGACGTTGCTGCAAAAATACTTGTCGCCGGTCAGCCGCCAGTGGTCGCCGTCACGCTGGGCTGCCGTCTCGACCGTCGCGCCCAAATCAGAGCCGCCGCGCGCCTCGGTCATCCAGGTCGCGCCCTGCCACACGGCGTCGGTGCGATCCAGCAGACGCGGCAGGAAGCGCTCGCGCACGTCCGGCGCGGCATATTTCAGGACTGCCGCCGCTGTGCCCAGCGAGACGGTGTACGGGCAGTACAGCCCCATGTCGTAGAACGAGGTGATGTAGCCGACCCGGTAAGCATCGCCCAGCGAGTCCGGCGCGCGCCAGACCGCGCCCGCCCGGTAGCCTTGCCGCAGCATCGTCCAGTATTCCGGTGGGAACAGGATTTCGTCGACACGGCTGCTGAAACGGTCGAACTGCTTTAGCCAGGGTGTCCCGGCGCGATCCACCGCCGCCGAAATCGCGCGCCCGTGCTGATCCATCCAGCTATCATAGGCGCGCAGATCGTCGGGCAGCACGCCGCGGAAATAGTGATCGAGCAGCGCCGTCGGGGAAAGCAGCAGGTCGAAGTTCATCGCCATCAGCCTCGCATTATCTTATTGGGGTTCGAGTATGACATAGAAGCCCCTCAACCCCTAAATGCGATTGGCGCGCAGCAGAATCGTGTCGGGGCGGGTTCGCTTGCACGGCAAGCCGAGACTCGCCCCGACGGAATCATTTTCCTGAGAGCGTCAATCGCCGACTGGGACGGCGGCACGCCGCAGCACGCGCGCGCTCATCGAAATGCTCAACTCGTGCAGGATGATCAGCAGAACCGAAGCGCCGAAGATGAACGGCGGGATGATTTCCAGGCTGATGTTGTTCGCCAGCACGCCCGCGAACGCCGGCAGCGCCGCCACGCCGACGCCCGCGCCCGCCACCGGAAAGCCGATGGCGTTGGGGGCGCTCTCCGCGCCGACGCGCCGGGGCGTATTCGAGATCATCACCGGGAACAGCGGCGCCTGGGCGAAGCCGAGCAGCGTCAGCCCGGCGAAGCCGATCCACTCCACTGGATTCCACCAGACGAGCAGCGCCCCGACCACCACGCCGACCATACAGCCGCGCAGCAGCGTCAGCGTATTGACGCGGGTGATGATCGCGCCGAAGAAAATACGCCCGATGGTGAAGCTGCCCCAATAGATACTGACCCACAGACCAGCAGAGACTTCCTTGATGTCGCGCGCCTGCGTGAACAGGGTGTACACCCACTGCCCCGGCGTCGATTCCAGCCCGGCGAACAGGAAGAACATCACAATGCCAATCCAGACAATCGGCATTCGCAGAACGGAGCGCACGCTGGCGCCCCCGGCGAGTTTGCCGTCGCTTTGGGGGATACCATCTTTCCACAGGGAATGCGTGACGGCGAACAGCGCGGTCACCAGCACGAGCCAACCAGCGGAGATGATATAGCCGACGCCCCACGACAACGACGCCGACAGCACCGCCGTCATGAACAGCGGGCTGACTGTCACGCCAATGCCGAAGCAGGCGTGGAGCCAGTTCATCGCGCGCGCGCCGTGATGCTGCGCCAGATAGGCGTTCAGCCCGGCATCAATCGTGCCGCTGCCCAGCCCGGTAAACAGGAAGAAGACGATCAGCAGATACCACGACTCGACCACCGCCGAGAGAAACAAGCCCGCCGCCATCATCGCGCCGCCGAGGATCATCATGCGCCCGACGCCGAGCCGGAAAGCGACCGTGCCGCTGAAGAAGCTGGCGGACAGGTAGCCCACCGTGCTGGCGAACAACAGGATGCCAACGGCGTCCAGCGGGACGTTGAACTGGACTTGAATTGAGGGCCAAGCCAAGCCGAGCAGCCCGGCAGCCATCCCCAAGCCAATAAAGGCAATGTAAGCGACGATGATGGTAATCAGGCTCGAACGCGAACTTGTTTGCATGAGTATCTTTCTTTCGGACAAGCATATGATGCGCACACACCAGCAGTCGCACGGACGCGCGCATCGTTTTACACTTGGATCAGGCGCCGGCTCCCAGTTGACCCGGCATCGAAGCAATTATAAGCGGAGTGGTCGGCGTCCTGTAGTCCCAGGATGAACCAGGGCAGCCGCCGCGAAAAATGATAAGATGATCGCAGTATCCGTCCCCATCAACGAGGCAGCGCCAACGTGTCGAACCGGCTGGTCGAAGTTCGCTTAGGTAGTGAGCAGGACAGTTTTCTGTCGATCATCGTGCGCGGTCGGGCGTACCGCCGCAGCCGCGATTACTGGGACGGCAACTGGCTGCACGCGACGGTCACGATTCGGACGGGGAAGTTTTCCGGGGAAGTCCCCGGTCTGGTGCGCGCCGAAGAACTGGCGGGGTTCCGCAAACAGCTTGAAACCGTCTACAAATCACTCGAAGGCGCTGCCGAATTCGAGACGATGGAGCGCTGGCTGAGCTTTCAGGTCGAAATCGGCAGGACGGGCAGCGTCACCCTATCAGGGACAATTCAGGACGAGGTGAGCGCTATCAGCAACCGGCTGCTGTTCGCGTTCGAATATGACCAGACCTTCCTGAGTTCAACCCTGAGCCAGCTTCAGGAAGCGGTGACAGCGTATCCGGTATACGGCAAGCCATAGCGATTGTAAAACGCCAGTCACTTCCGAGCGACGACGCCGAACGCTTCGGGGCGGCGCTGCACGTCGCGGAAGCCCGCCGCGCCCAGCCGCTCGACCACGCCGGGCACAATGCGGCTGACCGATGGACTGGCGAGGTCGCCGATGTAGTGGAACAGCCGCCCGCGCGGCTTGAGGATGCGGTAGAGTTCGCGGTAGTACGCGCCAGAGTATAAGTCCCCGGCAAGCTGCATGGTCGGCGGGTCGTGGATGACGCACGAGAATGATTCGTCCGCGAAGGTTGGGACGATTTCGGCGCTGTCGCCGAGGCGCTGCTCGATGCGCGGGTTGGCGAACAATTCGCGCGACCACGGGTTCTGGCGGGCGATTTCGACGACCGCCGGGTCAAGCTCAAGCGTAACGACGTGATCGGACGTGTGCGCCGCCTGAATTGCGGTGTAGCCCAAGCCCATCGACGTATCGAGCACCTGCCCCGCCGGGCGCGCGGCTTTGATCTTGCTGAGCGTGTCGCGGTGCGGGTCAATGTTCTTGATGCGGTGCATCGGGAAACCAGCGATCAGCAGCGTCGGCGCGCCGGATGTCGGCATCAGCGAGCAGTGGCGGTTGGTCGCGCGCGAGAATTCCTGTATCTTGCGAATCGCGCCGTTTTCGAGGGCAAAGCAGCTTGTCTCGGCATCGGCGATGGTCTCGGCGTCGTCCCATGTCAGCATTTCGCCGCCGGGGAAGGTCACGCCATCATCGTCGAGGGCAGCTTCAACCGTCGTCAAGCCGAGATCGGGCGAAACCGAAGCGGTCGACTGTCCACCGCCCATCCTGAGCAGCGGCGCGACCTGAAAATGCGAAAGGACGATCACGGCGATAACTACTGCACCAGAACGCGCGCCGAATCGGTCGCCCAGTAAACCTGAACGTGCTGCCCCGGCTTGTAGATGGTGTCGTAGCGCGTGCCAAAGTTCTGAATGCGGACGACTACTTCGGTATTCTGACCGATGCGCACGATATAGCGCGTGTCCGTGCCGATGTAATTTGCAAAGACGACCTCGCCCGGCAGCAGCGTCTTATTACGCTCGCGCTCGATGGTGCTGAGGATTTCGGCGGCGGATACGCTGAGCGTATCTGCCGAACTGCCATCTGGGACGAGCGTGATCTTCTCCGGGCGAACGGCGACCGTCACTTCGCTGCCCACCTGCATGTCAAGCTGGTCGGGCGTGGCTTCGACCACGGTTTCGGGGTCGATGCGCACGTAGGCGACCTTGCCGCTGATCATGTCGATTTTGCCAGAGATGAAATTGGTTTCGCCAATGAAGTCGGCGACGAAGCGCGAATGCGGCGTCTCGTAGATTTCCTGCGGTCTGCCGACCTGCAGCGCCTTGCCGTGATCCATGACGGCGATGCGGTCGCACATGGTTAAAGCTTCTTCCTGGTCGTGAGTGACGTAGACGAAGGTGATGCCCAGGTCGCTCTGCATCGACATCAACTCGTACTGCATTGCCTTGCGCAGCTTGAGGTCGAGCGCGCCAAGCGGCTCGTCCAGCAGCAGCACGGCAGGACGCTTGACCAGCGCGCGCGCCAGCGCCACACGCTGCTGCTGCCCACCGGAAAGCTGGCGCGGCTTGCGGTCGAACTGGGTGAGGCGCACCATTTCCAGCGCCTGCACCGAGCGCTGCTTCGCCTCGTCACGCCCGACGCCTTCCATCTCCAGCCCGAACATCACGTTCTGCAGCACCGACATATGCGGGAACAGCGCGTAATCCTGAAAGACGGTGTTGACCGGGCGGTGGAACGGCGGCACGCCCTGCACCGGCTGCCCGCGAATGATGATCTCGCCGGACGTTGGCTCTTCGAAGCCCGCGATCATGCGCAGAGTCGTGGTTTTGCCGCAGCCGCTGGGACCGAGCAGCGCGAAGAACTCGCCCTCGTAGATTTGCAGCGACACATTATCGACCGCTTGCACAGGCACTTCGTTGCCGCGCGCCGGAAATTCCTTGATGACGTTTCGGAGTTCGATGCCGACCTGTGCCATACGCCTTACCCTCAATTCAGGCGTAGGGGCGTAACATGTTACGCCCCTACATTCAAACCACCTGTTAGCGGCTGTTACTGCCCCAGCGAAATCTTGATCTCGTCCCAGGCGTCGTTGTAGTACTGTTCGGCTTCCGGCAGCGGCAGGATGTAGAACAGATGGCTACGGCTTTCTGCCGGCGGGTAGATGATCGGGCTGTCGAGATATTCGGGGTCGATCAAGCCCGCGTCAATCGCCGCCTGATTCGGGCTGGCGAAGGCGGTGTAGTTACTGATGTCCGCGCCGACCTGCGGGTCGAGAATGTAGTTGATGAAGACTTCGGCAAGCGCTTTATTGGGCGCCCCGGTGGGGATGGCGAGGTTATCGACCCAGATATTGCCGCCCTCAGCCGGGAGCGAGAACACGATGTTGTCGCATTCGCAGTCCGCCGCTACCTGATAGATATCGCCCATGTACTCGACGGTGATATCCACGTCGCCGCGCTCAAGCTGCGCCTGACCATCGTCGCCCGCGATCGAGACGACGTTGCCGCCGTTGTTGATCAGGAAGTCGCGGGCTTCACCCACTTGATTCGGGTCAGATGTATTCGGGTCGTAGCCCAGAATCTGCAGGGCGATGCCGATCATGGCGCGCGGGTCATCCAGCCAGGCAACCGGACCGTCGTAGCTGAAGACCTGATCCCAACTGGTGATCTCTGCGCCGACCTTGTCGATGTCGTAGCCGACGCCAATCGTGCCCCACTGGTACGGCACGCTGTAGACGTTGTCGGGGTCATAGCTGGGGTTCCTGAGGTCTTCACTGACGTTGGCGAAGTTGGGAATACTCGCCATATCCAACGGTTCGAGCAGCCCCAGATTGATCATGGTGGCGACCATGTGGTCGGTCGGGACGACAATGTCGTAGCCGGGGTTGCCGCCGCGCAGACGCGCGAGCAGCGCTTCATTGCTCTCGTAAGTGTCGTAGACGATGGACACGCCGCAGGCGGCTTCAAAATCGGGAACGGTATTGTCGGCGATATAAGTCGTCCAGTTGAAAACATTCAGCGTCTGCCCTTCAAACCCTTCCGGGCACGTCCAGGGTTCCGTTTCGGTCGCGGCAGCGTCCTGAGCGTAGACCGGAAGAGCGAGCGCCAGAATGCAAACCAGCAAGATCAACTTTCGCATTGTGCCTCCCATGTTCATCTGAAATTTCCAGCTAAAACCGCGCGCATGTTATAGATCATTTCGCATCCCTACGTCAATGAATCAGGCGGCGGTTGCCGCGCTCCGCCCCTGCATCGCAATCGAAATGCCGATCAGCACGGTCGATACCAGCAAAATCAGCGTGGAAATGGCGTTGATTTCGGGCGTGACCGTCAGCTTGAGCAGCCCGTAAACGAACACCGGCAGCGTGGTTGTGCCGGGACCGGCGTTGAAGAAGGTGATCACGAAATCGTCCAGCGAGAGTGTGAATGCCAGCAGCGCGCCGGAAAGGATGCCGGGCACGATCAGCGGGAAGGTGATGCGCCAGAAGGTGCGCCACTCGTTCGCGCCGAGGTCGCGCGCCGCTTCCTCATAGCGTGGGTTCATGTCGGCGAGGCGGGCGCGCACGACAATTGCCACATACGAAATGTTGAACGCGACGTGACCGATGATGATCGTTCCGAAGCCCGGCAGCGCCTGCACGCCGGCGGTGCTCTGGACGAAGTCGAACACGACGCTGAAGAAGATCAGCAGCGAGATCGCCTGCGTGATTTCCGGGATGACGACCGGCAGAAACAGCAGGTTGTCGATCAAATTCTTGCCGGGATAGTTGCCGCGCACCAGGCTGAGCGCGACCATCGTGCCGATGGTCGTGGCGATAGCGGTCGCCACGAACGCAACCAGCAGGCTGTTGCCGAGCGAACTGAGCATCAGCGCGGTGGAGAAGCGGGTATCGCCGCCGATGAAGTTGTTGAAGATGTTGTGATACCACTCCAGCGTGAAGCCGTGCCACTGCGCCACCGAACGCGAGTCGTTGAACGAGAAGATCACCAGCAGCAGAATGGGCGCCCAGAGGAAGAAGTAGCCGAAAACCGGCTCGATCCACAGCCCGAATTTACCAAGCCGCCGCACGACCATATCGCGGCGAATTTTTCCCTGATCGATTCTGATTTCCATGCGCGGGGAGCGCGCCGGAGCCGTCGTATTCGCCATGATCTACCCCCGACTCCCGCCCAGGCGCGAATAGACCAGCAGCCCAATCATGACCAAACCCATCATCACCACCGAAGCCGCCGAGCCGAGGGGCCAGTTGCCGGTTCCGTGAAACTGCTGGTTGATGAGGTTGCCGATCATGATGCCCTGCGTACCACCGAGCAGGTCGGGCGTAATGAACGCGCCGATTGACGGAATGAACACCAGAATACAGCCGGCGATAACGCCCGGCAGTGTCAGCGGGAAGACGACGCGCAGGAAAGCGCGCAGGTCGTTCGCGCCGAGGTCATGTGCCGCTTCGACCAGCCGGAAATCGAACCGCTCGACCGACGTGAAGATCGGCAGGATCATGAAGGGAAGCTCGCCGTAGATCACGCCGACGAGTACGGCGAACTGGGTATTGAGCAACTGGAGCGGCTCGCTGATCAGGTGCAGGTTCATCAGCGTCTCGTTGATCGTGCCTTCAGTTCCGAGCAGGACGCGCCAGGCGTAGGTGCGCACGAGGAAGTTCGTCCAGAACGGCAGAATCACCAGAAACAGGGCGAAATTCTGGGTGCGCTTGCTCTTGCGGGTGCTGATGAAGAACGCCAGCGGATAGCCCGCGATCAGACAGACGACGGTCGTCAGCAGCGCGATCCAGATCGACTTCAGGAAGACCGGGAAGTAGACCGGACCGAAGATGCGCTGGTAATGCTCGAACGTCAGCGGCAGCACAATCGTGCCGTTGGGACCGCGCGTCAGCAGGCTGACGACCACCACAATCGCCAGGGGCAGGAGAAAGAAAAGCACGAGCCAGAGAACGGCGGGCATCGCCAGCAGCCTGCCGCGCGACCGCTCCCTGGGCGAATGGCTCGCCGACTGGCTGAAATCCAAACTGAATGCCATTAGTCCCCCGTATGCCGTTGTGACGCCAAATCAGGAATGCGTGAAATATTATAACAAGTTTTGGCGGCACAATATAAGAGTCTGCTGTGTGGCGGACAAGGAATACCTCAACCGGCTATTTCCATCGGCGCACAAACATGGGCACATCTTCGGCATAGTGTCGCCAGTCGTCCCCGAATGCGGCTTCCAGGACCCGATCCTCACGCCGCGCCCGCTTTGAGAGTGATATGAGCATCATAATCAGGAGAATTACTGGCGTCCAGGTGCGATAAATAGACACCAAGCCTGTCAGCACCAGCCAGTAACCAACATACATGGGATGACGAACGATTGCATACGGACCGCTTTTGATCAGTTGGTGATGTATCCGCAACTGGGCAGCCGACGCGGTGCTTACGCCCATCATGCCACCTAGTGCCTGCCGTGCCCAAAACCACAACGCGATTCCGCCCCCGATGCTCAAAAGACCGACAATCCGCAGAAACAGGGACATTTCGGAGGAAAGGCTCAGAGGAAGTGGTATCCACAGCAGGTAACATAGGTAAGCGCCAATTATGGTCACGACCAAGCCAGCCACTATCTGCGCCCATGATGGCATCGCAAACCACCGACTTGATCCGACGGGCGCGACTTTGGGTGTGCGATAGCTGGCTAGCCAGCTCACATAGACTGCAACCACCAGCGAGGCCACTCCAAGAGCGACAAGCCAATCGGTCACCACTGCGAAGGCGTCCTGAGTTCCCATATCTCACTTTTGGGCGCTCGTCTCAGGCGAGGCATCGCGCGCCCTCTCAGCATCGAGACTATTCCCACTCAATCGTGCCGGGCGGCTTGCTGGTCACGTCGTAGACGACCCGGTTGACGCCGCGCACTTCGTTGACGATGCGGCTGCTGGCGCGGGCGAGCAAATCGTATGGCAGACGCGCCCAGTCCGCCGTCATGAAATCGTCGGTGGTGACGGCGCGCAGCGCCACGACTTCCTCGTAGGTGCGGGCGTCGCCCATAACGCCGACGCTCCTGACCGGCAGCAGCACGGCGAACGCCTGCGCCGTACCCGCCGTGCCGTCAGCGGCGACCCGCAGCAGCCCGGCGCGTTCCAGTTCTTCGCGGAAGATGGCATCCGCGCCGCGCAGGGTTTCGAGCCGCTCCCACGTGATTTCGCCCAGGCAGCGCACCGCCAAGCCGGGACCGGGGAACGGCTGCCGCCAGACAATCGAGTCCGGCAAGCCCAGATTCGTGCCGACGGCGCGCACCTCATCCTTGAACAGGTCGCGCAGCGGCTCGACCAGCTCGAACTGAAGGTCGCGCGGCAGCCCGCCGACGTTGTGATGGCTCTTGATGACGTGGCTTTTCTTGCTGCTGGCGGCGCTCTCGATCACGTCGGGGTAGATTGTGCCCTGCGCCAGAAAACGCACGCCGTCGGCGGCAAGCTCGCGCGCCTGCTTCGCAAAGGTGCGAATGAACAGCCTGCCGATGCGCTTGCGCTTGCGCTCCGGGTCGGTGACGCCGTTGAGCGCTTCCAGAAAATCCTCGGTGGCGTCGACGGCGATCAGGTTCATGCGCTGTTCGTCGCGAAAAACCTGCACCACCTGATCGGCTTCGTCGCGGCGCAGCAAGCCGGTATTGACGAACACCGACACCAGTTGATCGCCGATGGCGCGGTTGAGCAGCGCCCCCGCCACCGCCGAATCGACGCCGCCGCTGAGCGCCAGCAGCACGCGCTCTCTGCCGATGCGCTCGCGCAGGGAACGGATCGAATCCTCGATAAACGCCAGCGGCGACCATTTCGCCTCGCAGCGGCAGATATCGAAGATGAAGTTGCGCAGGATTTGCGCGCCCTGCGGCGTGTGCTTGACTTCCGGGTGGAACTGCACACCGTACAGGTTGCGCTCCAGATCGCCCATCGCCGCGAACGGCGAGTTCGCCGAATGCGCCAGCGGCACGAAACCCTCCGGCGGGCGCTCGATGCGGTCGCCGTGCGACATCCACACGTCGATCTCGTCGGGGATTCCGCGAAACAGCGGGTTGCTGCCGTGCGTGTGAGTGATCTGCGCAAAGCCGAATTCCTTGTGCTGCGACCCGGCGACGACACCGCGCAGCGCATGGGTGATCGCCTGCATCCCGTAGCAGATGCCCAGCACCGGCAGCCCGCTCGGCAAAATATAGTTGGGAAGTTGCGGCGCGTCGTCCTCGTAAATGCTGTTCGGTCCGCCGGAGAGGATGTAGCCCTGTGGCTGATGCACGTTGACTTTCTCGGCATCGGCGTCGCACGGGAAGACTTCGGCGTACACCCCCTGCTCGCGCACCCGCCGGGCGATCAACTGCGTGTACTGCGAGCCGAAGTCGAGGATGGCGATGCCGCCCTCGCGGAGCGAGGTGTGCTGGGCAACCTGCGGTTGCTTGCTGAGTGCTGAGTGCTGACTTACGGATGACATCACATCGTCTCCTGATGACGATTGAAGGAACGCGGGCGGACAGATACTGACAACCAGCGCTTCACATTAAGCGTAGGGGCGTTCAATTGAACGCCCCTACGGTGCAACGATCACTCGCCACGACAACCCGGCGCATCGCGTCACTCCGCGAAGATGATTTTGCCGTCGTCCATGTTGGTGATCGTGACCAGCGACTCGATTGGGATGGTATAGCCCTTCTCGCGCATGTAGCTGCGCCCGCCTTCGAACGTTTTCTCGACCACCACCCCGACGCCGACCACCCGCGCCTGCGCGCCTTCGACGATGCGCACCAGCGCGCGCAGCGTCTTGCCGGTCGCCAGGAAGTCGTCGATGATCAACACGTTCTGGTTGGGCGGCATGAACTCCGCCGACACCAGCAGGTTGACCTCGACCCCCTTGGTGTGGCTGGGCGCGGTTTCGAGCAGGACGGGACCGAACATGGTGATCGGCTTGGTCTTGCGCGCATAGACGACCGGCACACCGAGCGCCAGCCCGGTCGTGAGCGCGGGCGCGATGCCGGAGATTTCCGCTGTGAGGATGCGGTCGATCTGCATCCCTTCGAAGCGGGCAGCCATCTCCTGCCCCATTTGCACCATCAGGTCAGGGTAAATCTGGTGGTTGAGGATGCTGTCGATCTTGAGGATTCCACTGCCCAGGTTGCGCCCCTCGGCAAGAATACGTTGTTTCAGGGCTTCCATACTACGTGTTTCCCTCCGTTCGTGCGCCAGCCTCTTCATACACCTCGGCGAAATACATCTGAAACGATCCCGTCGGAAACCGGCGAACCAGCTCGCCGCCCGCTTCTTGCCCGGCGGGCGATGTGAGCGCCCGATCCAGGTCGACAAAGTCGTCAAAATAAACTTCCAGCGCCCGGTAGAGCGCCGTTTCCCCCAATGGACTGCCGAGCACGCCGTTGACCTGCCGCCGCCTGACCAGCGGCATGGCTTCCACCAACATCAGGAAGTGATTGTAGCCGTTCTCAAACCGGTCATAATTGTCCGGCTTGTTGAACAGGATGACGAATTTAACCATCCGATATTCCGCTGTGTGAATAGAAAACCGGGCTTAGACGCCCGGCATTCCATTGTAACCTCGTACGGCAAAGTTGGCGAAACGCGATGGCGTTTCGGCGCGCCATTTAGCGCTCGTCTCCAGCGCGGCTGCCCCGCAGCAGCAGCCCAATAATTACCCCGATGACGAAGATCAGCGCCGCCGTCTGCATCGGGTTGTTTTTGGCGGTGCGAACGGCATCCTCGCCGATTTCGCTGTAGGAGTTTCGCTTCAGGTAGCTTGCCGCCTTTTCGAAGCCGATCGCTACGTCGTCGAGGCGCTCCTGCACGTCCTCGCCCGCGCCCGCCTCGCGCGACTGCTTGCGCAGCGCCTTGGCGGCGTCGTACAGCGTCTTGACCATTTCGGACTTCGCGGTTTCGGCGTGATGATGCAGTTCGCGTCCCAGTTCGGCAGCCGTCCTGGTCGCTTCTTCAGCGACCTGCTCCGCCGCTCCATTGAGCTTGTCGTTTTCTTTCGCAGTCATGACCACCGCTCCCGAATCACACTCGATTCCGTCCTATTGTACGCCAAATGACGGGGGTCTCCAACAGTTTGCTGCCATTCATCATCACGCCCAATCTCAAACGGCTGTCCTCAGTATATATCTGATAGCCGACTTGCCAAGAGACACCCGTCGGACACACGTACACTTTTCGCAGGCGGCACAGTCAGCGCGCGACGCCCTGCCCATCCGGGTACCCCTTCTGCCCCACATCGTCGGCATGGCGTCGATTGCCGCGCCGCCGAACCCGGCTATAATTCCGCCCCATGATCGAACAACAGAAGCAGTCTCCTTCGCGGCGCAGCCTGCTGATCGCCGCTGGCGTACTCGTGCTGGTCGGCGCGGCGCTGCTGGCGCTCGATCTGGCGAATCACGGGCTGGCGTGGCGCGTGATGTGGTCGCTCACCGGCGAGGAAGCGCCGCTGGCGCAGGTGCGCGGCATGGTCGAATGGCTGGGCAACGTCACCCGCGACCAGCCGAACACCGCGCCCGATGTGCCGATCCAGCACGCGGGCGTCAACCCCTACGGCATCAACACCTTTCTCGAACAGGAAGTCGAGCCGGTCAAGCGCGAGCGGCAGATACAGATGATCGCCGAGGCGGGCTTCCACTGGATTCGGCAGGAAATCCCCTGGCAGGATATCGAAATCCACGCGCGCGGCGACTTCATCGACCGGCGCAACAACCCCGACGGTATCGACGCCTGGGCGAAATACGACCAGATCGTCGATCTGGCGGAGCAGTACGGGCTGGAAATTCAGGCGCGCATCGACAAGCCGCCCGCGTGGTCGCGCAGCTACGAAGACGAGACCGGCTACGCCCCGCCCGACAACTGGGACGACTACATCAACTTCGTGACGACCTTCGCCACGCGCTATCAGGGGCGCATCCACCACTACCAAATCTGGAACGAGCCGAACATTTACCCGGAATGGGGCAACAACCCGGTCGACCCCGAAGGCTACACGCAGGTACTGTGCCGGGCGTATGCCGCGCTCAAGACGGTCGATCCATCCAACGTGGTGATCAGCGCGGCGCTTTCGCCGACCATTGCCCTGACGACGCGCGACCTGAACGAGTTCATCTTTTTGCAGCGCATGTACGACGCCGGAGCCGCCGACTGCTTCGACGTGATGGCAACGCAGGGCTACGGCTTCTTCAGCGGACCGACCGACCGCCGACTGCGCCCACTGACGCTGACTTTCGCCCGCCCGATCTATGTGCGCGACGTGATGGTCGCCAACGGCAACGCCGCCAAGCCAATCTGGATCAGCGAGGCGGCGTGGAACCCGGTCGATGCGCCCGGCGTGCCCGATATGCCCAATCGCTTGCAGTTCGGCGCCGTGACGCAGGAGCAGGCGGCACGCTACATGCCGCTGGCGTACCAGCGCGCCCAGGAAGAGATGCCCTGGCTCGGCGTGATCAACTACTGGTTCTTCAAGCGTCCCAGCGACGCCGACCAGAGCCAGCCGTATTACTACTTCCGTATGGTCGAGCCGGATTTCACGCCGCTGCCCGTCTACGACAGCATGAAAGCGTACATCACCAGCCAGACGCCGACGCTGTACGCGGGTGTGCATCAGGGCGATTCGTGGGCGATCCGGCGTGATGACGATGCCGAAGTCATCGGCGCGCCCGGCGCGCAGTTTAGCGATGCGCTGCGGACGCGCGCCGCCTCGTTCACGTTTCACGGGACGGACGCGCGCATCCGCTGGATCGGCGGGCTGAGCGACACGCTGCATATCACGATTGATGGCGCGGACTGGGGCGCGTCGAGCGCGCTCAATTTGCCGATCCTGTCGCGCATCACCGACGCCGACGACTGGACAGAGATGACGATCCACCATTCGATGGCGGCGGAAACGCACACCGTCGAACTCTCAGCCGACGACGGTTTCCTGCTCGACAGCGTGACGGTGTACGACCGCAGCGTCGAGCATTTCGCGCCGATCCTCGCGGTCGGAGCGGCGCTCGGCGCGCTGGCGGGGCTGGGCA